>NZ_JABXEM010000399.1:0-7238 GCF_013372595.1 Myxococcus sp. AM011 | reverse complement strand
AGCCTGGGATGGCGCGGGGGCTGGGTGTGGGCCTGCTCGGGGTGTTGCTGGGCTACCTGGTGCTGTGCGCGCGGGTGCGGCGGACGCTGAAGGTGCCCCGGCTGCATCTGGAGGTGTCGTTGCCCACGCTGCGACAGGCATTGGAGCAGGTGGGGGTGTCCTGTCTGGACTGGTCGCTGGCGGCGATGGTGCTGTGGGTGTTGTTGCCTGCGGGGTCGGGGATTTCGCCGCCGAGCATGGTGGCGTTGTTCGCGGTGGCGCAGCTCGTGGGCATCGCCAGTCAGGTGCCGGGCGGGCTGGGTGTGTTCGACTCCATCATCCTGGCGGCGCTGACGCCGGGGGTGCCGGCATCGATGGTGCTTGGCACGCTCGTGGTGTACCGCATCGTCTATTACCTGCTGCCCTTCGCGGTGGCGGCGGTGCTGCTGCTGGGGCACGAATTGGCGCAGCACCGGGGCCAGGCGGCGGAGCTGCGGGCCCGCCTGGGACGGCGACGACAGGAGGGGTGAGTGGAGGTCGCTCATCTCTCGGGGCTGGCATCCTCCAGCGCAGGTCCGCGAGGATGCAGCGATGCGACCCCTCGCGTGCGCCGTGCTCCTGCTCTTCTTCTCGGCGTGTGCGACGTCGGCACCGGCTTCAAGTGTGCGCAGGCCCCCGAGCCCGAGGGTCGCCAATCTCCAGAGAGCGGCGAAGTTACCGTGGAGGGACGGTGGCCGATGCGCCGTCCATCAGGCCTCCCAGCCGTGGCCCGTGTTGGCGGAGCGCTGCTTCCAGGCTCTTGACCATGACCGGGTCCGATTCAATGACCCCACGGGCAGGTGCGCCGTTGCTTCGGCGGGCACGATGGTTCTGGGAACCGGCCTCTGCATCCTGGCTGCGCCGGAAATCATCACCGGTGCCGTGGTCGTCGTTGGCATCTTGGTGGTGGGCGTCGCCATCAAAGAAGCGCTGGATGCATATGCCCTGAGCGGAAGTCACTCCGAGGAGGAAGAGGTCACGCTCCTGGCGAAGCCCGTCTCGCGGGAGTCCTCCTCGAAGCGGAAGCCTCAACCCGAGCCAGCAGGGCAGGACTGGTTTTCTCCAACGCCACCCGACTCCCCTGAGAAAGAGCGCCACCCCCGGTGCGAGCCCATCCCGGTGCCGCACCTTGGCGGAGATGCCGCGCATGACAGGTGCGCCGACCAGTTCCCTCCGAATCGTTTCCCTGGCAAGGACGTGCTCGTGAAGGGCAAGCGCTTCGACGCGCTGCAGGTCGGCGCGCGGGTGCTATGGGAAATCAAGACCGACCAATTCGACACGTACTCGGAATTCCTTCAGGAGCAGGTGGTCCGGCAGCAGGTGGCGACGATGCGAGAAGAGCGAACCATCGCGATGGAGTGTGGATATGGCTTCGTCGTCGGGGTGAGCACCGAAGCCCACAAGGAAGCACTGGCCGAGCTCGAACGCACCCTCAACATCGTCGTTACGGGATGCAAGCGGTGACCACTCGAAGAAGACTCAGCATCGCCGTCTACGCTCCAGTGCTCACGAGAAGTGATGGCCGTCCGCTCGCGGTCATCCAGGGGATGGAACGGGCGCTGCCCGGCTTGCGTCTGGAGTGGAAGGTCTCCGAGGACGGGCACCCCATGGCCTTGCAAGCTCGCGATGCGTGGCTCGCGGAAGTGATGAGGGACGGAGGATTTCCTCTCGTGTGCAACGGGGACGAGAGTCACCCCGTGACGGTCCACGGACTGCAAACGCCAGGGAGTCAGGCACCAGGTGGTCAGCCGATGCTCGACGTCCATGCGAAGCTCCCGCTGGACGAGGACTTGATTGCCGCGGCGGTGGGCGTGCTGGAAGGCGTGGCGGAGGGAGCGCGCGCGTACTGGGGGCATGCGACGCCGACCAAGACGGCGGTGCGAATCGCGGGGCAGACAGTGGATCCAGTGCACAAACCTGGGATTCCGCCCCAGGAGCTTCCAGCGCTCAAGTTCCCCGAGAAAATCCGCTCGCCCGAGATTCCGTATTGCCTGGGATGGCTGAACTACTGGTCGGCCGCCACCGCCCAGACCCTTGGGTTCCCGGAGGCCTCGCGCGACGCCGAATTGCTCACGCGAGCGCGTCGTACGCTATCTGGAGGGTGGATTGTCCAGCTCACGGCCGCGCCACTGGACCTGGATGACCCCGCACATCTGGATGCGCTCCTGCGCGCCTATGCGCGGTTCCCGGAGATTGGTGGCCGCTCGGCTCCTTGACCATCCTGAACAGGGCCTCCGCGCGCGTGTTGTGCCGGCCTTCGTTTCCTGCTTCCGTGACTCCCGCGATGCGAGTTCATCAATCAGCGTGGGTGTCGGCGCTCTGTGTCCTGGGCATGGGGATGGGAAACGGCTGCAGCTGCGGCCCCGCGCAGCGGCGCATCAACCCGGATGGGGGCCCCACGCGGAAGGTGGCTCGCATCGTCCAGGAGTATCCGCACTCGACCGAGGCCTTCACCCAGGGGCTCGTCTTCCATCAGGGCCGGCTCTTCGAGAGCACCGGCCACATGGGCACGCTGCGTGAGCTCTCCCTGGAGTCCGCCACGCCCGTGTGGATGGAGGAGCTGGGCAACATCTTCACGGAGGGACTCGCCAGTGACGGCGAGCGCCTCTACCAAATCACCTGGACGGAAGGGCTGCTCTACACCTGGAGCGGTCTGCCCCCTGTCCGCGAGCGCACCACGCGCTACTCCGGGGATGGCTGGGGCCTGTGTTACTGGCAGGGCCGCCTGGTCCGCAGCGATGGCAGCTCCACGCTGACCTTCCACTCGCTCGACACCTTCGAGCCGCTGGGCACCGTGGAAGTCACGCTGCAAGGACAACCGCAGGACCAGCTCAACGAGCTGGAGTGCGCCAATGGCGTCATCTACGCCAATGTCTGGCACTCCTCGAGCGTGCTGGAGATCGACCCCGCCACCGGCCAGGTCATCGCCATCATCGACGCCTCTGCACTCACGCGTGCCGTGGCTCCTCAGTTGGACAACCGCGAGGCCGTCCTCAACGGCATCGCCGTGGACCCCGCCACCGGCCGGATGCTCATGACTGGCAAGCTCTGGCCGAAGCTCTTCGAGGTCCGCCTGGAAACGCTCGACTGACGCTCAGGGCTTCTTCGCCTCGTCGTCGCGCTCCAGCTTCCGGTACAGCGTCTTCCGGTCCACGCCGAGGATGCGCGCCGCCAACGTCCGGCTGCCACCCACCGCCTCCAGCACGCGGTGGATGTAGCGCCGCTCCAGCTCCTCCAGCGTCACCAGCTCCGACGGGTCCGTGTTCTCCGGCACCACCTTGGGCTGGCTGTAGTTCCGGATGCGCTCGGGAAGGTCATCCACCGTGAGCTGCTCGAACGACGTGAGCGCCACCGCGCGCTCCATGCAGTTCTGCAGCTCGCGCACGTTCCCCGGCCACCCATAGGCCAACAGCCGCTGCGCCGCCGACGGCGACAGCCCCACCACGCGCTTGTTGTTGCGCGCGGCGAACTGCTCGATGAAGCGCTGCGACAACAACAGCACGTCGTTGCCCCGGGCCCGCAGCGGAGGCAGCTCCACGCCGATGACGTTGAGCCGGTAGTACAAATCCTCGCGGAACCGGCCCTCCTCCACCGCCAGCTCCAGGTCGCGATTCGTCGCCGCGACGATGCGCGCGTCGAACGGCACCTCCGTGTCCCCGCCCACCGGGCGCACCACCCGCTCCTGGAGCGCGCGCAACAGCTTGGGCTGGAGCGTGAGCGGCAACTCGCCCACTTCATCCAGGAACAGCGTGCCGCCGTTGGCCTGGACGAAGAGGCCCGTGCGCGTCGCCTTGGCGTCCGTGAAGGCACCCTTGGCGTGGCCGAACAACTCGCTCTCCAGCAGCGCCTCCGGCATCGCCGCGCAGTTGAGCGCCACGAACGGCCCCGCCGAGCGGCGACCCCGCGTGTGCACCGCGCGCGCCGCCACCTCCTTGCCCGTGCCGCTCTCGCCGGTAATCAGCACCGTGGAGTCCAGGTCCGCCACCCGGTCGATGAGCGCATAGGCCTGCTGCATGGCGGGGCTCTCGCCCACCACCGCGCCGCTGTCCTGCTGCCGCCCCAACTGCTGCCGCAGCCGGCGCACCTCGTCGCGCAGGGCCCGGTGCTGCACCGCGCGCTCCAGTACCAGCACCAGCGCATCCAGGTCGATGGGCTTGGTGACGAAGTCGTACGCCCCCGCGCGGATGGCGGCCACGGCCGTCTCCAGGCTGCCGAAGGCCGTCAGCACGATGACGGGGATGTCCGGCCGGTTGAGGACGATGCGCTCGCACAGCGCCAGCCCATCCATCCCGGGCATGCGCAGGTCCGTCAACACCACGTCGAAGTCCTCGCCGGCCAGTCGCGCCAGCGCCTCATCCGCGGACGCGAGCGCCACGGGCGTGTAGCCCCGGCGAGTCAATCCCTTCTCCAACATGGCGCGCATCTCGCGCTCGTCCTCGACCATCAGGACGCGGCCTGGCATGTGTCCCCTCCGCTCGGCAGATAGATGGAGAAGCAGCTACCGCGTCCCAGCTCGCTGCGCACGGCAATCCAGCCGCCATGGTCCCGGATGAGACCATACGAGACGGACAGCCCCAGCCCCGTGCCCTCGCCCACGTCCTTCGTGGTGAAGAAGGGCTCGAAGACATGGCCCAGCACGTCCGCGGGGATTCCGCCGCCCTCGTCCTCCACGTCCACCCGCACGTAGCTGCTCTCCGCGCCCCCGACGTCCGTGGGCGGCGTGGCGCGCGTGCGCGTCGCGAGGATGCGCACCATGCCGGGCTTGTTCATCGCCTGCAGCGCGTTCATCACCAGGTTCGTCAGCACCTGCTGCACCTGACCTCCATCGGCCTCCAGCATGACACCCGGGGGCACGTCGTCCACCAGGGTGATGCTCTTCTTGGACGCCATGGGCCTGAGCAGCGACAGCGAGCGGTCCACCAGCTCCCGCACGTCCTCCGGGGCCCGGTGCGGCGCGCGGCGCCTCGCGAAGTCGAGCAGCTGCCGGATGATGCCCGTCATGTGCTGGGCCTGCTGGGAGATGATGCGAGCGCACTCGCCCACCTCCTCGCCCTCCGCCTCGCCCGACGAAATCATCTTCGAGCGGCCCATCACCACGTTGAGCGGCGTGCCCAGCTCGTGCGCCACGCCGGAGGCGAGCTTGCCCACGGTGGTGAGCCGGTCCGCGTGGCGCAGGTGCTCCACCGCGGACAGGCGCGCGACAGTCTCCGCGGACAGGCGCGAGCGCGTCTCCTCGAGCTGCTCGCCCATGCGGTTCATCGCGTCGGCCAGCGTGGTGATTTCGTCCCCGCGTCGCTTGGTGGGCAGCCGCACGCGGGCCGTCAAATCACCCTGGCCGAAGCGGTTCGCCAGTTGCACCAGCTCGTCCACCGGCTCTCCGACGAGCCTGCGGCCCATGGCCATGGCGGCGATGAAGAACGCGAAGGTGATGGTGCCGGTGGCGACGATGGTGCCCACCACCGTGACGAAGACGTGCTGGCGCTCTTCGCCCAATGACTCGGTGATTTCGATGGCGCCGAAGCGTGGGCCGATGCGGACCGGCGTGTACGAATGCAGCA
This sequence comes from Myxococcus sp. AM011, assembly GCF_013372595.1. NCBI lineage: Bacteria > Pseudomonadati > Myxococcota > Myxococcia > Myxococcales > Myxococcaceae > Myxococcus > Myxococcus sp. AM011. The sequence goes on along the minus strand of NZ_JABXEM010000399.1, from coordinate 1,662 downwards.
GGCCGGGCTCCGGAGTCGGGTCCACCATGGAGCCGTCCTGCCCCTGGCGCAGCGTGGCCAACAGGCGCGGCGGGAAGCCGATGAGCGACGGAGTGCCGGGGCCCCCATCCAACCAGACCCAGCGCAGGTGGACCTGCTCCTGGTAGTTGTTGGACTGGTTCAGGAGCGTGAGGGCTTCACGCTCACCGGCGAGCTGCCACGCCTTGCCGATGGTGCCAGCGAGCGTGTGGCCGAGCAGCCGGTGGTCATGTTGCATGTCCAGCGCCGAGCGCTCCAGCTCACGGCGGACCTGGATGACCTGCAGCCCGGCGATGACGGCCACGGCGAGCAGGACGAGAGCGAGGGTGAACTTGCGAGCGAGTCTCACGGTGGGTCGAGGCTATTCCGGTCCATGCACCTGGGAGGGGTCGAATCCGCATGGACCGGAAGGAAGTACTCACAACGTACCGCGAGCGCCGAAAGAAGAGGTCAGTGCGTCGCGCCGGTGTCCTTGGTGGGAGTGGAGGCGGCCTTGGTGTGGGCCGCATGCTCCTTGGAATGCTTCGCCTTGGTGCCAGGCTTCGCGGGCGCCTCGGCGGCGGGCTTCTGCGCGGTGGGGGGCGTGCTCGGCTTGGGAGCCGCGGCGAACGCGCCCGTCGACAGCAGGGAAAGGCCGACAGCAAGAGACAGGGTACGCTTCATGGCTTCTTCTCCGGTCCGTGCCCGCGATGTCTCGTGGGGCACGGGGGGAGGGCCTGAGCATCCCCCATGCCAGGGCGGTGCTCGGCGAGACTTCCCTCGGAGGACAGCGTCCCAGCGGGATGAACTGACCCGCCGGGACCGGGGCACATTGCCCCGTCGGGGCGAAGTGCCCCCGCTTCAATACTGTTTGTCCAGGGCCACCACGTCGCTGACCAGGGAGAAGCCACTCGCGGGGCACGCGGCGATGGCGGGCTCCGACGTGTCCAACAATCCCCGGCGCTCGACGAGCGTGCTGCCCACGACTTCGTGGACGAAGATGCGCCCGCCGTTGGTGTCACCCAGGTAGGAGCGATTGCCCACCACGGCGAAGCGGCCGGCGGCCGGAATCGGACAGGAGCCGATGCCTGGCGAGCATTGGATGGGCGCGGTGGACACCACGCGGTCCTGCGCGTCGAGGAGCACCAGCGCCGAGCGCTCCACGGACAGCAGCTTGAAGTCGGAGTCATAGGTGGCCTTGCCGCCGCAACTGACGAGGAGCTGTTCGCCCACGGGCGCCACGGAGCTCGGGTTGAGGCAGCCCTCGCCCAGGTCGATGAGGTCCACCGCGCGGCTCGTCGGGTCGATGCGTGCGAGCAGGCCGGGCCCGCCGGGGCTGTACGTGACGGGGTTCAGGTTGTTGAGGGCGACGTACAGCTTGCCGTGGTGGCTGGCGATGCCGGTGGGCGTGGACAGCGTGGTGTTGCCGGAGAAGGGCTTGAGCGCGGCCCCCGAGGGCAGCTCGATGGTGTCCACCACGGTGGGCTCGTTGTTGGCCAGTGAGACGCGCACCACACGGCCCCCGGCGGACGGGTCGCCCAACAGGTTGCCATAGAGCGTGACCCAGAGGTCGTTGCCCGTCCACGCCATGGCGAAGGGATTGGTGTTGGCGCCGAAGCTCACGCTCGCGATGTCGGTGAGGGGGATGCCGTCGGGGTAGTGGGA
>NZ_JABXEM010000398.1:0-7293 GCF_013372595.1 Myxococcus sp. AM011 | reverse complement strand
GCCCTGCTCAGCGACTCAGGGCCCCTGTTCCTCGGCCCGGACGCGCGCGAGCGTCTCCAAGTCTCTCTCCGTGGGGCTCAGGTCCATGAGGATGCGGCTCACGTCGTAGAGCACTTCGCCGCGCTCGAACACCGGCAGCCGGGGCACGTCCTGGTTCAAATCGTCGGCGCCACGGTTGTAGGCCACGTCCATCAGCGTCCGGAGCTGGAAGGAGTCGTAGAGGTTGTATTCCACCAGGAAGCGCAGCGCCTCCACGTCTCCGCGCCGCGTATACGCCCGCCACAGCAGCACCGCGTCGTAGCCGTTGACGCCCTTCATGTGCTGCGGGCGCTCGGCGCCAATCTTTCCTTCAATCTCCTTCAGCCCGCCGCCCAACCCCAGCCGCCGCGTGACGAAGCGCAAATCGATGTGCGCGTCCGGCACCGGAAACCGCCCGGCGCCAAAGTAGTTGCGCAGCACCGGAACGTCGAACGTGGACCCGTTGAACGTCACCCACAACCGCCGCGCCGCCATGGCCTCCGGCAGCTCATCCATGTTCCGGCCCTGGATGAACACGTGCAGGCCCGTCGCATCGAACAGGCTCACCACCGTGGGCGCCTGCGCCTCGCGGCCGTCCGTCTCGATGTCGAAGTAGACGGCGTCCTGGTGGAACTCGGGATACAACCGCCAGTGCTCACGGGGCGGAATCAGCTCCGCCAGCCGACGCAAGTCCCTGCGCTCCAGCGCCTCACGGCCCTGCGCGAGCCGCTCCCGGGCGATGTCGTCCGTCTTCCGGGTGATGGCAATCCCTTCGCCGGCCGCGGGGTAGTCGTCCCACGTCTTGAAGCCTCGTGCCCAGAGGTCCTTCTCGCGCCAGGGGCCCACGCCGGGGATGTGCTGGAACGTCCGCTGAAGCATCAATCGAGCGCGCCCAACCTTCCCGCCACCAGCTCGTCCAGGAGCGGAATGTCCGCCTCGCAGAACGGCAGTGACTTCATCTCCGAGGGCGTCCGGAACTCGAGCGCATGCGCGCCCAACGGCTTCGGCTCACCCGACACGATTCGAGCCCCGTAGAGCACCAGCTCCACCGTCAGGTCCGGGTACTCGTGGCGGCCTTCCCACATCCGGCGGCCCACGGAGAGCTCCACGTCCAGCTCCTCGCGGCACTCGCGAGCCAGCGCCGCCTCATCCGTCTCCCCGGCCTCCACCTTGCCACCAGGAAACTCCCACAGGAGCGCGCGGCTTCCACCGGGAAGCCGCTGCTGCACCAGGAAGCGCTGGGCGTCGAGGCGACCTGGAATCAGCGCCGCCACCACGCGGACCGTCCGGGTCGCCACCGTCGTCACCCCTTCAGCCCGTTGAACTGCAGCGAGTAGAGCCAGCCGTTGTTGGAGAGCACGAACAGCTTCGAGCCCGCCACGAACGGCGTCGCGGAGATGCCGTCCCCGGGGTTCCACGACACGCGCGCCTGCCCCGTCTTCGGGTCCAGGAACAGCAGCGAGCGCTGGATGGGGACAATCAGCATTCCCTTGGCGAACACCGGCGTATGGCCAGCCCTTTCGCCCAGGGGGTGCGACCAGAGGAGCCGTCCGTCCTCCGCCAGATAGGCGTCCACCCGGCCGTCGCCCACGGTGAAGAGCATCTGCCCCTTCGCCAGGAGCGCCGTCATGCCGCCCACCGCGCTCGTCCAGACCAGGTCGCCGGACTCCGCCTCGAGCGCGAACAGGCCGTTCTTGTACGACGCGACGTAGAGCTGCCCGTGGTCATCCAGCGCGGGCGTGGTGTCCACGTCCAGGAACTCGGAGCCGCTGCCAGACAGGGACTTCTCCCAGTTGGCGCCGCCGTCCTTCATGTTCAGCGAGACGATGTAGCCGTCGGAGAAGCCCACGTAGACGTTGCCGTCGCGAACCAGCGGCGTGGACGCGCCCCGCACCGTGAAGCCCGACGGCGGGTCCCTGCGGTACTGCCAGGCCCAGACCCCGTCCTCCACCTTCACCGCGAACAGCGTGTCGCTCTCCGAGGCCACCAGCACCAGGCCCTCGGCAATCACCGGCACCGTGGCCAGCGACTCGCCGGCCGCGTACTGCCACTTCTGCTCGCCCGTGGCGGCGTCCAGCGCGTACAGCGTGCCATCACCCCCGGGGATGAAGGCCACGCCGTCGCTCACCTGGGCGCCCGCCGCGAAGCGGGTGCTCGTGCGCTTGGACCACTTGAGCTGGCCATCCGGACCCACGCCGCGGACATAACCGTCCCGCGTCAGGGCGATGACCGTCTTGCTCTTGGCGTCATACGCCGGCGAGGCCACCTCGCGCGGCGCATACTCCAGGGTGGTGGGCTGCACCAGCGGCGCCCACCAGTCCACCGAGAAGTAGTCCACCGGAGGCGCCTGCTCCGTGCGGGGAAGCTCCGGATTGCCGTAGCGCGGCAGGGTGCTGCATCCGCCCAGGAGACCGGCCGCCACGGCACTTCCCAACCAATGCTTCCAGCTCACGAGCTGCTTCCTCATAGCGTACGTGCTACCCCGCGTCAGTGACGGCGGCCGGCGCGGGCGCCGGGGCCGGGATCTTCACGCCCTGCGAGGCCAGCACCGCCAGCCGCTCGCTCGACAGCCGCGCCGCCGTCGTGTTCGCGTGGTCCGTCGAAACCTTCGACAGCACGGCCGCGGCCTCGTCCTTCTTGTCCTGCGCGATGAGCATCCGGCCCTTGTGGTAGTCGCCCATGCCCGCCAGGAACTCGCCACCGCCGGCCGCGCCCATCTGCTCGAAGGCCTTGGTGGCCTCGTCGAACTTCTTCTCCGCCTCCAGGGCGTAACCCTGACCCTCCAGCGCGCCCGCGCGGAGCGGGTCGTTCTGGGCGGCACCCTTCAGGTAGTCGCCAAACGCGGTCTGCGCTTCAGCGAAGTGGCCCAGGCGGAACTGCGCCTCGCCGAGCGACAGCGCGGCCGTCGTCGCCGAGCGCGTCCCAGCGTGCGCCTTGCGGAACTCCGTCAGCGCCGTCACCAGCGCCTCGTCGCGCTCCTTCAAGCTCTTGAAGGGCGTCTCGGTGTCGCCGGGCTGCGCGGGCTGCACGCCCTCCACGGGACGGTCCAGGACGGCGAGCGCCTGCCCCAGGGCCTGGGAGGCCTCCTCCTCGCCGCGCTTGGATACCTCGCTGGCGATGGCCACGCCGATACCGCCCAGGATGAGGACGGCCACGGCGATGCCGATGAACTTCTGCCGCTGGATGAGCCAGTCACGCGCGTCAGCGCCGACCTTCTGGAAGGTGTCCGGCTGACGAAGTTCCTGCTGGCGAATCTTCTCGGTCTTGGTTCCAGCCACGTCGGTCAACCTCTCTCTGCGCTTCGATGCTCTACCCTGTCGGAGGGCGGAAGAGCGGCGCACTGTACGGAGCGCGCGCCGCGAGTGTCAACGCACGGACGCTTCAGTGCTTGTGCTGGAGGTGCGGCTTCTTTCGAGCCGCCCGCTTCGCCTGTCCGGGCCTGTCCCGGAACACCAGCCGGATGGGCACGCGCAAGTCAAAGGTCTTCCGGAGCTGATTGGTGATGTACCGCTTGTACATGTCCGGCACGCCCTCCGGATGGTTGCACGTCAGCGCGAACGTCGGAGGCGCCGAAGTCACCTGGGTCATGTAGTACAGGCGCAGCGGCTTGCTCCGGACGATGGGCGCCGGATGGTTGTCCACCATGTACTCCAGCAGGCGGTTGAGCTGGGGCGTGGGCGCCCGGAACCGGAACTGCTCGGCCAGCTCCACCGCCGCGTCCATCACCTTCTCCACCTTGGAGCCCGTCAGCGCGGACGTGAAGATGATGGGCGCGTAGCCCACGAACTTCAGCGAGTGCCGGAGCGACTCCCGGAACGCCTCCTGGCGGCGCTGATCCGCGTCGATCAGGTCCCACTTGTTCACCACGATGATCAGCGCCCTGCCGCGCTCCTCGGCCAGGCCCGCCAGCTTCGCGTCCTGGTCCACCGCGGGCTCCGTGGCGTCCATCAGCAGCACCGCCACGTCGCTGCGCTCCATCACCTTGAGCGCAGCGATGACCGAGTACTTCTCGATCTGGTGGGCAATCGTCTTCTTGCGCCGGATGCCCGCGGTGTCCGTGAGCAGCAGCTTGCGGTCCCTGTACGTCAGCGGCGAGTCGATGGGGTCTCGCGTCGTCCCCGGAATCTCGCTGGCCACCACCCGCTTCTCCTTCAGGATGGCGTTGACCAGGGTGCTCTTGCCCACGTTGGGCCGGCCGATGATGGCCACGCGGATGATGCCGTCGTCCGGCGGGGACTCGGCGTCCTCGCCCTCCTGCTTGGGCGGCAGCTTCTCGACGACTTCGTCGAACAGGCCGGGCACGCCCAGGCCGTGCTCCGCGGACATGGCATGCACCTCGCCCAGGCCCATCTTGTAGAAGTCCGCGGTCAGCGACTGCATCTGCCCGCTGGTGGTGTCCAGCTTGTTCACCGCGACAATCACCGGCTTGCCGCTCTTGCGCAGGTACTTCGCCACCGCTTCGTCGGCGCCCGTCACGCCCTCCCGGCCGTCGGTGACGAAGATGATGACGTCGCACTCCTCCACGGCGAGCTGCGCCTGCTCGCGCACCTGCTTGAGCAGCGAGTCCTTCTCGCCGGGGACGAAGCCGCCGGTGTCGATGAAGGTGAACGCGCGTCCACCCCACTCCGCGTCCGCGTAGTGGCGATCCCGCGTCACTCCCGGCTGGTCCTCCACCAACGCGAGGCGCCGGCCGATGAGGCGGTTGAACAGCGTGCTCTTGCCCACGTTGGGGCGTCCGACAATGGCTACCAGGGGCTTCATCTCAGTCGTATCCCAGCTTCTTGAGGCCTTCGGGGCGCTCGCTCCAGCGCGGCTCCACCCGGACACGCAGGTCCAGGTACACATGCGCGCCCAGCAGGCGTTGCACGGACTTGCGTGCGTCCGTGCCAATCGTCTTCAGCATCTGCCCCTGTTTTCCGATGATGATGGCCTTCTGGCTGTCGCGCTCCACGAAGATGGAGGCGGCGATGCGGATGAGTCCGCCCAGCTGGCCCGGAGGAGTGCCCGGCCGGGGCTCGCGCTCGGACTCGTCGAAGATGTCCACCATCACCGCGGTGGAGTACGGAATCTCCTGGCGGCAGTGCCGCAGCACCTGCTCGCGGATGTACTCGCTCACCAGCGTGCGCTCCTGCTGGTCGGTGAGCATGTCCTCGTCGAAGAGGTTCTCACCTTCCGGCAGGTGGCTCAGCACCGTGTTGAACAGGCGCTCCACCCCGTCCTTCTCTCGCGCGGAGATGGGAATCACCTCCGCGAAGGGGAACTCCTGGCGGTACAGCTCGATGAGCGGAAGGATGGCCGCCTTGGTGATGGAGTCGATCTTGTTGATGACCAGGAAGGTGGGCTTGCCCAGCTTCTGGAGTCGCTCGAGGATGATGCGGTTGCCGGGGCTGACCTCGAGCTTCTCGCCCGCGGGCGGTTCAATCAGGAAGAGGACCAGGTCCACTTCTTCGGCCGCCTGGAGGGCCTTCTCCACCATGTAGCGGTTGAGCTCCCCCTTGGCCTGGTGGATGCCGGGGGTGTCGAGGAAGGCGACCTGCCCCTCGGGGCGAGTCACGACTCCGAGGATGCGGTTGCGCGTCGTCTGCGGCTTGCCGGAGACGATGGCGATCTTCTCACCGGTGAGCGCGTTGAGCAGGGTGCTCTTGCCCACGTTGGGGCGTCCGATGAGCGCGGCGAAGCCGCTGCGGTGGTTCTTGGGAGAGGCCATTGCTTCGAAGGTGGTCTGGGAGTCCCTATGTGGCTGGGAGCCCCTGAGGGGGAACTTCCAACAGCGCCCTATAACAGACCACCACCCCCGGCATCTGCCCGGGGCGGTGGTCAGGCGGGCGGCCTACGGCTGGGTCGTCGAGATGGTCAGCTTGTTGACCGTCACGGGCGTGCGGGGACGGTCATCACCATCCCGGGCCACGTTGCTGATGGTCTCCACGATGTCGTAGCCCTTCACGACCTCGCCGAAGATGGTGTGCTTGTTGTTGAGGTACGTCGGCAGCGACGTGGTGAGGAAGAACTGGCTGCCGTTGGTGTGCGGCCGGCCGATGTTCGCCATCGCCAGCAGGCCCTTCTTGTCGAACTTCCGGCCGGACTGGAACTCGTCCTTCACGTTGAAGCCGGGGTTGCCGCGGCCGGAGCCGAGCGGACAGCCGCCCTGAATCATGAAGCCCGGGATGACGCGGTGGAAGATGGTGCCGTCATAGAACGCCCGCTTCGTCGGCTGCTGCGTCTTCGGGTCCGTGAACTCCAGCTCCCCCGTCGCCAGTCCCACGAAGCTCGCCACCGAATCCGGGGCGTCCTTCGGGAACAGCTTCACGACAATCTGCCCCTGCGTGGTGTCGAAGGTGGCGTAAAGGTCATTGCCCGCGCGGGCCTCGTCCGTCATTCCCATGCTGCCCTCCCGTCCTGCTGGTGGGGCCCGCTGAAGCAGCGAGCCCGTTTCAAATCCACTGCCCTCGAGTCCCACCGCTCTACCGGGGAGACTCGGGCCGAGCGCCCTCGGACTTCGGCGCCCTCGGGACATCCGCCGTCCGGCCCTTCTTCGGGATGACGACGCCGGGAGGCGCCTTCTCGCTCAGCTCCACCCGGGTGAGGACCACCGGCGTCTGCGGCCGGTCCCGGTTGTCACGCGCCACGGCGCCAATCTTCTCCACGACGTCGTAGCCCTTCACCACCTCGCCGAAGAGCGTGTGCTTGTTCGTCAGGTGGTCAGGCGCGCTGGTGGTGATGAAGAACTGGCTGCCGTTGGTGCCCGGCCCCCGGTTGGCCATGGCCAGCTGACCCGGCTTGTCGAAGAAGTGCCCGTTGTTGAACTCGTCCTCGAAGCGGTAGCCCGGGTCACCAAAGCCAGTGCCCGTCGGGTCTCCGCCCTGAATCATGAAGCCCGGGATGACGCGGTGGAACACCGTGCCGTCGTACAGCGGCTTCTTCGACATGTCCCCGGACTTGGGGTCCCTCCACTCCTTCTCACCCGTGGCCAGGCCCACGAAGTTCGCCACCGTCTTCGGGGCGTCCTTGGAGAAGAGGCGGACGGTGATGTCGCCCTCGCTCGTCTTGAGCGTGGCGTAGAGGTCCTTGCCGGCCGCCACCTTCTTCGTCCACTTGCCCGTCGGCGCCGCGGCGACAGCGGTTCCCGCCAGAAGGCAGGCCACCAGCGCGAACGTCAGACGGAGGGGGGAGGAGGGGCGCATGGGCGCGGCACCTTATTCCCCACCCCCTTCCCCACCAAGGGGTTTCACTCCGAGGTGTCGTCCGGTGGCACTTCCGGGGTGGGAGGCTCCACCG
>NZ_JABXEM010000397.1:0-7285 GCF_013372595.1 Myxococcus sp. AM011 | reverse complement strand
GGCCCGCACCCTCCGCGCCTGTGGCCTCGCCCGGACCTCATGCCGGAGCCACTCCGCTCTCGCGCACCACCGAGCCCGCGCCCAACGTCCGCGTCGTCAACGTCCGCAAGCCGGAGGCCCCACCAGCCCCTGCTGAGTCCGTTGCCGTCGACGACGAGGACTCGCGCTTCTACCCGGAGGAAGCCTCCCCGGGCGGCTGTGCCTCCGGCGACTGCATCCCCGAGCCCGAGGCCTCCGCCGCCGAACCCGAGCCCGAGCCGTCTCCCATCATGGCCGCCGCGCCCGCACCGGCGGCCGCCCGAAGCCGCGACAACCCGAACCTCCCGCTGATTGAGCGATGGCGCGCCGCGGTGGAGAGCGTGAAGGCGAACTCCCTTCGCCATGGCACCGCGCTCGCCAACGGACGGCTCCTGTCGATGAAGGCCGGGGAAATCATCCTCGGCTTCCTGCCCTCCGCGGGCCTTCACCGCATGACGGTCACCGCCGCCGCGGGCAAGGCCGTCATCGACAAGCTCCTCGCCGAGCACTTCGGCCGGGCGGTGAAGCTGTCCTTCCAGGACGTGTCCGCCGACGACACACGGGCCTCGCTCAGCATCGCCGAGCGGGATGCGCAGAGCCGGGCCACCCACGAGAAGAACACCGAGAGCAAGGTGCGCAACCACTCCGCGGTCCGCGCCGTGCTCCTCCGGCTGGGTGGAGAAATCGAGCACATCCAGATCTACGAGCCCGAGCGCCCCTCCGCCGCCTCGCCCGCCGACGCTCCAATCGAAGCTCCCGACGACAGCGCCTGACTTTGTCCCCGCGCAACGGTAGGGTGCGCGCCACACTCCACGCCCGAGCGGACCCATGAAGGGTGCCGCTCCCCCGAGTACCGAGGAAGCACATGCCTGGCGTCGACCTGAACTACTTCATCCGGCAGGCGAACAAGCTGACGGAGAAGATTGAAGAGCGGAAGCAGAAGCTGGCCGATGAGACCGTCGAGGCCAAGGCCGGCGATGGCCGCGTCACTGTCGTGGCCAACGGCATCCAGGAGATCCGCAGCATCAAGATCGACAAGGAAGCCATCGACCCGAACGACACGTCGATGCTCGAGGACCTCATCACCGCCGCGGTGAATGCCGCCCTGGCGAGCAGCCGCCAGCACATGCAGAGCGAGCTGGCCAAAATCTCCGGCGGCATCAAGATCCCCGGCGTTACCTGATACCGGATGACGCCCGATCCGCTGAACCGCCTCGTCGCCCAGCTCGCGAAGCTGCCGGGCATTGGCGAGAAGACAGCCCAGCGCCTCGCGTTCCACATCCTGCGCGCTCCCGGTGAGTACGCCGCGGAGCTGTCGCAGGCCATCCGCGAGGTGAAGGAGAAGGTGCACCTGTGCGTGCGCTGCTTCTCCCTCACCGACGCGGAGACCTGCGGCTTCTGCCGCGACCACCGCCGTGACGACCGCGTGCTGTGCGTCGTGGAGACCTTCGCGGACCTGATGGCGCTGGAGCGCACCCGGGAGTTCAAAGGTCGCTACCACGTCCTGCACGGCGTGCTGTCTCCGCTGGAGGGCATCGGCCCCGAGCAGCTCCGCATCAAGGAGTTGCTGGGGCGCCTCAACGACAGCCAGGTGGAGGAGCTCATCCTCGCCACCAACCCGGACGTCGAGGGCGAGGCCACCGCGCTGTACCTGACGCGCCTGCTCAAGCCCATGGGCCTGCGCGTCACCCGCATCGCCCAGGGCCTGCCCATGGGTGGCGACTTGGAGTTCGCCGACCAGGCCACGCTGGCGAAGGCGCTGTCCGCCCGCCGCGACCTCTGAGCCACGACGCGGCGCCACACTCCGGCGCCGCGCTTCTTCCCACCGCTACCGCGTCAGTCGCCAGGCGAACGGTACCAGCACGTTCACCTCTTCGTCGCGATGCGCGGGGAAGCGCAGCCGCTGCGCCTGGGACTGGAGGCAGCGGCCCACCGCCGTCTCGGCCAGAGGTCCTCGCACGCCCGCGCGCACGGCGCCCGACGAAGCGATGGAGAACTCCACCTGCACCTGCCCCTCGGTGGACGGCAGGTCCGCGCGGTTCTTCTCGAAGCACGCGGTGATGCGCGTGCGTCCCTTCTCCACCACGCGGGTGATGTCCCCCACGCCCAGCGTCACGCGCTTCTTGGCCGGCGGCGCCTTCAGCACCTTCTCGGCCACCTCTTCATCATCCTGTCCCACGGTGCTCGGAAGCGCCGCCTGCGCCCCTACCGTCTCGGGCTTGTCGCCCTCGGGAGCAACACCGGCTGCCTGCTCTGTCGAGCCAACGCCCGACGGGGCGGCCACCGGCGCGGGAGGCGCGGGCACGGGGGCAGGCTCCTGGACCGTCTGCCCCATGTCATTCGCCAGGGGAACCACGGGAGCAGGAACCACCACCTCGCCTCCCGACGCGGGCGCGACGAACTGCCGGTAACCCACGAGCCCCACGCTCGCGAGCAGCAGGCCCCCCGCGAGGCCGACGACGAGCGGCCTCCACCCTCGCGAACGCGGCGCCTCGACGGGCGGAACGGAGTTCTCGGTAGCCGGCGTCTTCGTCGCCGCGGGCACCAGCCCCGAGGACGACGCGGGAGAGCGGGCGCCCCAGCCGCGCGAGGTGGCGACGTCGGTGCTCCCGCCCACGGAGGCCGGAGCGCCCACCACGTTCGTCCCCGTCTCCATCAACCCGGTCGCCTGGGTGACGACACCGAGGGCCGCGGAGAGCGAGGCCAGCGTCGGGATGCGGGTGCGCTCGGTGAAGCGCTCGTCGCCGAAATGCGAGCGCAGGAAGGCGCCAAGCTGCGGCGTGCCCGCGGAGCTCAGGTGCGCGCCGAGGAAGGCCTCCAGGTCCTCGGCGAAGGCCTCCGCCGTGGGGTGACGGTCTTCCGGGAACGGAGCCATCGCCTTGAGGACGATGGCCTCCAGTTCGAGGGGCAGGTCGGGCCGCAGTTCGCGCGGGCGCTTGAACTCGTTGTGCAGCAGCGCGTTGAGCACCGCGAGGTCGTTCTCCCGCGAGAAGGGCCGCACGTGCGTGAGCGCCTCGAAGAGGCTGACGCCGAGCGCGAAGATGTCCGCGCGGCGGTCCACCTCTCCGCCCTTCGCCTGCTCCGGCGCCATGTACATGTACTTGCCCTTCACGACGCCGGTGCGCGTGTTGGCGAGCCTCGACTCGGCCTTGGCGATGCCGAAGTCCAGCACCTTCACCTGCCCCTGGTACGTCAGGTACAGGTTCGACGGAGAGACGTCGCGGTGGACCACGTTCTGCGGCTGCCCCATCTCATTGGCGAACTCGTGCGCGTAGTGCAGCCCGCGCGCCGAATCGATGAGCACCCGCAGCACAATCGGGAACGGCAGGTACTGCCGCCGACGCCCGGCCAGCCGCAGCGTCGTGGAGAAGTCCTCGCCCGCGAGGTACTCCATGCAGATGTAGTAGCAGCCCTCCGTGAAGCCCAGCTCCTGAATCTGGACGATGTTGGGGTGCGCCAGCTTCGCCGCCAGCCGCGCCTCGTCCCGGAACATCTCCACGAAGTCGGGGATGCTCGACAGGTGCGGCAGCATCCGCTTGATGACGACGTTGCGCTCGAAGCCGTCCGCGCCCAGCAGCTTGGCGAGGAAAATCTCGGCCATGCCGCCCTCGGCCAGCTTCCGCACCAGCACGTATGGCCCATACGGGCGCAACAACGGCGGCGGGACTTCCTCGGAGCCGGGATGTGTCGTCTGGGGGGGTGACATCCTCAGGGCCCTCGCTGTCGAAGGGTGCGGACCGTATGGACATCCGGGGCACCAGGACGGGTCATCTTAAACACCAGCACCGGGGGCGCGCCCACTGGCTCCACCCAGGTATCGAACCGGTGCTTGCCGTCCAGGGAGACAGGACGTCCATTGATGGACACGCGCGCATTCACGGGCGCCACGCCCGAGGCCCGGACCTTCTCCGCGGCCTTCTGGCCATTGCGCGGCTGCGACACCAGCAGCATCGGTACTGAGTTGTCGTACACCAGCTCGAGCTTGTTCATGCGTCCCCCCTTCAGTTGCTCGCCCGTCGCCGACAGCGGCGTGACGGACCAGAGGTAGCTGCCCTCTCCCAGCGCGCCCGCGTCCAGCGCCGCGCGGGCCTCCGTCACGGTGCGCTCGGCCACCGGCTTCTCCAGCGCACCCGCCCGGTACACCGCCACCTTGTACCGCGCCGCGGAGGCCTCCTCCGCATAGGTGAACGTCACAGACGGCGGCTTGTCCTGGTAGAAGATGGTCGTCTTCTCCAGTCCCTCGGGCACCACGTTGCGCACGCGGTCCAGGTCTCCGCCGAGCCGCTCGGGACCGAACATCGCATTGCCCTTCACGAGTTCCTGGCCGTCCTTGCCGCGCACCCGCCAGTACAGCGTGCCGCGCGTGGGGGCTGGCACGTTGACGAAGGACTGGAACACCGTGCCGGACAGCAGGGGCCGAGTGAAGGCCGCGTCCGAGGCCACCTCCACCGTCACCTCGCCCTCCTTCTCCCAGCCGAAGGCCACCTCGCGCAGCCCCTGGTGGTAGACCTCCACGCCGTCGCCCGCGCCGAGCAACAGCGGCGCTGGCCCGAGCGCCTCGATGCGCGCCTGGCCCGAGTCGCCCGTCACCATCGCCCGCTCGCCGGCCCGCAGCGGCTGGCGCACGTCCCCGCGCACCAGCGTCACGCGTCCCGTATGCGCATCGACGAGATAGCCCGTCGAGGTGCGCCGCACCGCGAGGCGCGACGCGCCGTCACCCTCCAACGTGAGTCCGGGCAGCACCACGCGGCTCTCGCGTCCCTGCGCGAGCTGGACGCCGAGTCCACCCTGGCGCAGGTCCATGCGGGCCTCGTCCCGGGTGCCCCCCTGCCCCGCGCCCTCCAGCACCATCTCCGCTGACGGACCGAGCGACAACTGAGAGGTCGACCCCTTCAACATCAACTCCGCGGTGCCATTGCCGCGAGTGCGCACGCCATCTCCCGGCGCCAGCACGTCGCCCCCGGCGCGCAGCGGACGCCATCGCTTGGAGTCCTTGCCGCGCAGCTCCGCTCGGCCCGAGCCCACTCGCACCGTCACCTCGATGGGCGCGAGTTCCACCAATCGCGAGCCGCGCAGCAGCAGCTCCGCCCGCCCCGCCGACACCTCGACCGAGTCGCCCTCCGACGCGCGCAGTTGCTTGCCGTCCTTGGACACGAACTCGATGGCGCCCAGCTTCACCTCCACGCGGCCAGAGTCCTTCGTCACCTGCACGCTCACCTCGCTGGGCTCGGAGCCCACGCGCGTGAGACCGAAGGGCGTCAGCAGGGTCAGCGCCACCTTCTTGCCGCTCGGGGGAGTCCCGGCGGGCCGAGCGGGGACACGCGACAGCACGATGCCGCGCTCCACCGTCAGCGCCACGCTCCCCGCCTCTTCACCCAGGCCGACGCGCGCATCGGCGCCCACTTCCACTGAGTGACCGTCCGCGAAGCGCATCGTCGCCGCGCCCGTCGCGCCCGTCTCCAGCGCATCGCCCGAGTACAGCGGTCCTTCCCGCGCGGGGACCTTCTTGCCGCCGCGCTCCACCAGCACCTCGCCGGACAGCCCCTCCAGGCGGGCCAGCTCCACCGCGGGCCCAGCGTCGACCACGGCCGGAGTCTCCGCGACGGGGACGGAGGGTGCCACCGCCTCCTCGTCGCAGGCCGCGACGACGAGCAGGAGGGCCAGGAGACAGGGACGCGCGTTACTCACCGTGGGTGCCTCGGAACGAAACGACGTTGAACAGGGCCCGCGACCAGGGAGACACGTCGCTCACCGCCGCTGCCTTGGGAAGGCATCTACGTCGGAGCGGGCTCGCACGCCATCCACCAGCAGGACCGCGAGCGAGGGTGCACGTGTCGCTCACCGCCGCTGCCTCGGGAAGGCATCTACGTCGGAGCGGGCCCGCGTGCCATCCACCAGCAGGACCACGAGCGAGGGTGCACGTGTCGCTCACCGCCGCTGCCTCGGGAAGAGGTCGACGTTGAAGATGGCCTGCTCTCCATCCTTCAAGGTGACGAGCTTGGTCTGCGACAGGTAGCCGCGCGCGGAGATGGTGATGCGGTAGGTGCCACCCTTCACCTTGAAGGTGAACGCGCCCTTGGCATCCGTGCGCGCCTTCACCTTCGCCTGGGGAATGAGCAGCGTCGCCGCGACGGGCTTTCCGCCCCGGGCACTGCGCACCTGCCCGGTGAGCGTCGCCGGCTCGCCCTTGCGCTCCGAGGCGAGCGGCACGGACAGCTTCGTCTCCTGCCCCGCGACGATGACAGCCGCCTCTTCCGCCACGCGATAGCCCTGCGACTTCGCCACCACGGCCACCGGCCCCGGCGGCAGCGCCTTCACCCACGCCTCGCCCTTCAGGTCCGTGCGCACCTCCACGGCCCCCACCGTCAGCCGCACTCCCGGCAACGGCACCCCATTGCCCGCGCTCACCACCGTAATCTTGAGGCCCCCCGTGGCCGGAGGCACCTTGCGCGCGCGCACCGCCAGCGCCACGCGCCCCCCCTCCTCCACGGTGACTCGACCCTCCGCGGGCTCGTAGCCCTCCGCGCTCACCCGCGCCACGACGTCACCCGGGGGCACCTCCACGTTCTCCAGCGTGCCCCGCGCATCGGCATCGAGCGGCGCGCCCTCCACGCCTTCCGACACCAGCACCACCCGCGCTCCCGACAGCGGTGCCCCCGACTCAGCGTCCAGCACCTGGAGCGACAGCCCTCCCGCCGTCGCCCGCACAGGAAGCGGCGCCAACTCCGGGGCCCGCGCCTCGGGCGCGTCATTCCAGGCCAGCTCCAGCGCGGCGCCCACCCGGCGCATCCGCTGCTCGGACCGCGTCCCATCCGCGAGCGTCACCGTGTCCTGCACGTGCTGGAAGTCCACGAGCAACGTGCCGGACCAGCGCTGCGTCCCCGTCAGCGGGAACAACAACGCGCCCCCCGCGGCGAAGCCCTTCGCCTCCGCCTTCGTCCCCGCCGAGTCGCGCACCGCCAGCGACACCGGCACTTCTCCCCGCGCCTCCACCTCCAACCGGGTGAATAGCGGCAGCCGCAGGCTCCCCGTCACCAACGCCGCGTGCCGCACCCCGCGCGACAGCACCGGCTCCGAGGACACGCCGAAGTGCGGAAGCTGCGCGAAGCCGTAGCCCGCCCCCACCTCCGCCCGCAGCGGCCCCAGCCAGGTGCGCACCTTGGGCCCCACCGACGCACGCAGCAGGCTGCCGCCGGTGATCCGCGACGAGCCCTCCTTGAGATCAAACCCTGTCTCTGATACACATCTGACGCTGCCGACGACTTAA
>NZ_JABXEM010000396.1:0-7386 GCF_013372595.1 Myxococcus sp. AM011 | reverse complement strand
CCCCCTCTCCTTCGCTCCAGAAAAGGACCCCTCATGGCGCTCCCCGCCATCACCCCCTACGCGATGCCCGGTGCCGCCGACCTGCCGAAGAACAAGGTCGCGTGGACGCCCGACCCCAAGCGGGCCGTGATGCTCATCCACGACATGCAGCGCTACTTCGTGGAGGCGTTCACCCCTGGCCAGTCCCCCGTGAAGGAGCTGGTCCCCAACATCCAGCGCCTGCGCGCGCACTGCCTCTCGTTGGGAATCCCCGTCGTCTACTCCGCGCAGCCTGGCGGCCAGACATCGGAGCAGCGCGGCCTGCTGCTCGACTTCTGGGGCGGCGGCATCAACGGCGGTCCGCTCCAGAAGCAGATCATCGACGCGCTCACGCCCGGCGAAGGTGACCTCCAGCTCACCAAGTGGACGTACAGCGCGTTCCGTCGCACGGACCTGATGGAGGTCATGCACGCGCGGGGCAAGGACCAGCTCATCATCTGCGGCATCTACGCGCACATCGGCTGCCTCCAGACGGCCAGCGATGGCTTCATGAGCAACATCCAGCCCTTCCTCGTCGCGGATGCGCTGGGCGACTTCTCCCTGGCGCACCACCAGCTCGCGCTCAGCTACGCGTCGCAGCTGTGCGCCGTCACCACCACCACGCAGCAGGTCATCGACTCGTTGGGCGTGCCCGCCGTCAAGGGCGCTCCCGGCCTGAGTCAGCACCAGGTGCGCGCGGATGTCGCGGAGCTGATGCAGCAGTCCGTGCTGGAGCTGAACGAGGACGCGAACCTGCTCGAGCTCGGCCTCGACTCCATCCGGCTGATGAGCCTGGTGGAGCGCTGGCGGAGCGCGGGCGCAGAGGTCACCTTCGTGGAGCTGGCGGAGAGGCCGACCCTCACGGAGTGGTACGCGCTCCTGCGCGCCATGCCCCTTCCTCCGCCGGACGCCAGCAGCGTCCACGCGGCCCTCCAGCGCTGAGCGCTGCCCTCGGAGCGAGGCGCCCCCACCCCGCTCCGGTTCGATGCCCCCTCAGAAGGACCTGCGATGCCCGAATCATACGACGCACGCTGGCCGCTCTCCGCGGCGCAGCACGGAATCTGGGTCGGTCAACAGCTCGACCTCGCGAGCGCGATCTACAACGCCGGTGAGTGCATCGAGCTTCGTGGCGCCATCGTCCCCGAGCACTTCGAGGCCGCCGTCCGACAGACGGTCGACGAGGCGGAGGCCCTCCACGCGCGCTTCGAGTCCACGCCGGAAGGCCCCTCGCAGCAGGTCAGCCCCCGCGTGGAGTGGGCGCTCCAGCACGTGGACCTCTCCACCGCCTCGGACCCGTGGGCGGCGGCCCAGGCGTGGATGAAGGAAGACCTGAAGCGCACGGTGGACCTCACCCGAGGCCCGCTCTTCGCGCAGGTGCTCTTCAAGGCCGGCGCCGAGCGGTACTTCTGGTTCCAGCGCGTGCACCACATCGCCATGGACGGGTACGGATTCTCGCTGCTCACCCGGCGCGTGGCGGACCTCTACACCTCCCGCGTGACGGGCAAGGCCGCGCCCGCGGGCTTCGCGCCGCTGCGCCCCGTGCTGGACGAGGACGCCGCCTATCGCGCGGGCCCCCAGTTCGAGAAGGACCGTGACTTCTGGGTGGGCCGCCTCACCGACGCGCCGCTGCCCGTGACGCTGGCGCCGCCCGCGCCCATGTCCGCGTCGTTCGTCCGTTCCACCCGGATGCTCGCGGGCACGGACGTGGAGCGGATGCAGGCGGTGGCGAAGCAAATCGGAGTGACGTGGCCGGACCTGGTGCTCGCGGCGGCGGCGGCGTGGCTCCACCTGCGCACGGATGCGCCGGAGGTCGTGCTCGGCCTCCCGGTGATGACGCGCCTGGGCTCGGCGGCGCTGCGCGTGCCGTGCATGGCCATGAACATCGTGCCGCTGCGCGTGCCCGTCTCGCCCGGGGCCACCCTGGCCTCGCTGGCCAGGCACGTCTCCGCGGAGATGCGCGCCTCCAGGCCGCACCTGCGCTACCGCTACGAGCAGCTCCGCCGCGACCTTCGCCGCGTGGGCGGGCAGCGCAAGCTGTTCGGCCCCGTGGTCAACATCATGCCGTTCGACTACGGCGTGCGCTTCGCGGGGCTGCCCGGCATCGCGCACAACATCTCCGCGGGTCCCGTCGAGGACCTCTCCATCGGCATGTACGCGCGCTCGGACGGCGGCGGTCTGCGCGTCGACTTCGACGCGAACCCCGTCTGCTACGACGAGCGTGCCGTGGACTCCCATCAGCGCGAGTTCCTCCAGCACCTGGACACATGGTTCGGCGCGCCCGAGCAGCCCGTGCGTGAGCAGCCCGGTGCCTCCGGTGACATGGCCTCCCTGCTGGACGGCGGTCCGCTTCCCGCGCCCGCCTCGCCCGTCCTGGAGCTGATTGAACGCCAGGTTCGCGAGCAGCCGGACCTCATCGCCGTGGAGCATGGCGATCACCGCCTGTCGTACGGCGAGCTGTGGCGCTCCGCCGGGGTGCTCGCGGAGCGACTCGTCGCGGAAGGCGTCCGGGTCGACACGCCCGTGGCGGTGAAGGTGCCGCGTGGGCTCGACGCCATCGTCGCATCGCTGGGCATCCTGCGCGCGGGCGCGGGCTATCTCCCGCTGGACCCCAATGGCCCGGCCTCCCGCACGGCCGCCATCCTGGAGGACTCGGCGCCCGCGCTGATGGTCCTCCCGTCGGAGTTCCTCTCCACCACGGACGCCTCACCCCGCGCCGCCGGCCAGTTGACGGTCCTGAAGCGCGACGTCGCGGCGACCGAGGCCGGTGCGCTCCGCCCCGAGGGCGCTCGGCTCGCGTATGTCATCTACACGTCCGGTTCGACGGGCCAGCCCAACGGCGTCCAGATTCCGCACGAGTCGCTGGCGCACTTCGTCGCGGGTGCGACGCACCGCTACGCCATCACCCGCGAGGACCGCATCCTCCAGTTCGCGCCGCTGCACTTCGACGCGAGCGTGGAGGAGGTCTTCCTGGCGCTGACGTCCGGCGCGCGGCTGGTGCTGCGCACCGACGAAATGCTCCAGTCCGTGCCCCGGCTGCTCGAGTCCTGCGCGGCCCTGGGCATCACCCTCCTCGACCTGCCCACCGCGTTCTGGCACGAGCTGGCCTACGCCGTGTCCACGGGCGCGGCGCGGCTGCCGTCCTCCGTTCGCACCGTCATCATCGGCGGCGAGGCGGCGCTGCCGGAGCGCGTCGCACGCTGGCGCGCCACCGTCGGGCCGAGCGTACAGCTGCTCAACACCTATGGCCCCACGGAGGCCACGGTGGTGGCGACCGTGGCGTCACTCGGAGACACCGGCGGTCCGGAGTCCGAGCGTGACGAGGTCCCCATCGGCGTTCCGCTGCCGGGCGTCCGCGCGGTGCTCGTCGATGCGCAGGGGCGGCTCGTGGCGCGAGGCTCCGAGGGCGAGCTGTGCCTGCTGGGCGGCGCGCTCGCGCGGGGCTATCTGGGCCGTCCGGAGCTGGACAAGGCTCGCTTCATCACCCTGGCCGCGCTGCCCGGCCAGCCCCGCGCCTACCGCACCGGCGACAAGGTCCGGTTGCGAGAGGACGGCCAGCTCGTGTTCGTCGGTCGCGTGGACGACGAGTTGAAGATCAGCGGACACCGCATCGACCCGGCCGAGGTGGAGACGGTGCTGCTCGGCCACCCCGGCGTGCGTGAGGCCGCGGTGGTGGGACAGGTGCTCCCCGGAGGCGCCCGCCGGCTCTGCGCGCACATCGTCGCGGAGGCCCCCGCGCCTTCCGCCGCCGACCTGCGCAAGCACCTGTTGGCGAGCCTGCCCGCGCCCATGGTGCCGGGCGCCATCCTGTTCGCCGAACGGCTGCCTCGCACCAGCACGGGGAAGATCGACCGCGCGGAGCTGCGCAAGGCCACCTCCACCGAGACATCCTCCACCGTGGCGCAGGCCACCACGGAGCTGGAGCGCGTGGTGCTCGGCATCTGGGAGGAGGTCCTCGGCGCCACGGGCCTCACCGCGCAGGACGACTTCTTCGACCGCGGAGGCCAGTCCCTCCAGAGCATCCAGGTGGCCAACCGCCTCGGCATCGCCCTGGGTCGGGAGGTCCCCGTCGCCACGGTGTTCCGCTACCCGACGGCCGCCGCGCTGGCCCAGGCGCTGGAGCACGGTGAGACGACCGGCTCCGAAGCCAGCGGCCCGAGCACCACGATGCTCGCCGACGCGGAGCTGTCCGAGGACATCGTTCCCCGGCCGAGCACCGCCGCGCCCCAGGGCGAGGGCGGCAGCTTCGAGACGCGCTTCCCCGAAGCCCGCCAGGTGCTGCTCACGGGCGCCACCGGCTTCGTCGGCGCGCACCTGCTGCACCAGCTCCTGCGCCAGACGCGCGCCCGCGTGGTCTGCCTCGTGCGCGCCAGCGACGAGTCCCAGGCGATGGAGCGCATCCGCGCCGCGCTGACGTCCCAGCAGCTGCCGACCTCGGGCCTCTCCGAGCGGGTGCTCGCGCTTCCGTCGGACCTCACCCAGCCGATGCTCGGGCTGGACAGCGCGCGCTTCCACGGCCTCGCCGCGGAGTGCGACGTCATCCTGCACAACGCCGCCGTGGTGAGCGTGGTGCGCGAGTACGGCAGCGTCCAGGCCGTCAACGTCAAGGGCACGCGCGAGCTCTTGCGCCTGGCCGCCGCCGTGCGCCTCAAGCCCTTCCACTACGTGTCCACACTGGCCGTGGCACCCCAGGCCAACGTGAGCCCGGAGGTGCCCGAGGACTTCGTGCCGGCCCACGCCGGACTGCGCGACGGCTACCAGCAGAGCAAGTGGGTCGCGGAGCGGCTGGTGCAACAAGCCTCCGAGCGCGGCCTGCCTGTCGCCGTCTACCGTCTGGGCCGCGTCGTCGGCGCGACGGACACCGCCATCGTCAATCCTCAAGACCTGGTCTGGCGCATCCTGCTCGCGGGCATTCCCTCCGGCGCGCTCCCGCTGCTCGACGTGGGAGAGACCTGGACTCCCGTGGACTACGTGGCGAGCGCCATCGTCGAGCTGTCCCGCGTCGCCACGCCCGGCACGGTGTTCAACGTGACGCCCGTGCCCGACGTGCGACTGCCGGATTTGTTCCGCTGGGTGGGCGAGTACGGCTACCCGGTGGACCTGCTCCCCGTCCCCGCCTGGCGTGCCCGAGTCGCGGAGCGCGCCGGCACCGCGGACAACACCACCACCCTGGCCTTCTTCGACCTGCGCTCCGGTGACTCGGCGCCCTCGTTCGGCCTGGGCCCCATTCGCTGTCAGCGGTTGCATGAAGCCCTGGAGGGCACCGGCATCACCTGCCCCCAGGCGGATCGCGACCTCTTCTTCCGCTACCTCGCCTGGTGCGTCACGCGCGGCCTGCTGCCCGCGGCACCTGGCTCCCCCAAGGAAACGGCCCTCTCGTGATGAACCGACCCTGGAACCCCCGCACCTGGCGGGAGAAGCCCGTGAAGTACATCCCGGATGACTATCCGGACATGCGCGCCCTTCACCGCGTGGAGGAGGAGCTGTCCCGGCTGCCTCCGCTGGTCCACGCCTCGGAGACGCGGCGGCTCACCGCCTCGCTCGCGCAGGTGGCGCAGGGCAAGGCCATCCTGCTGCAGGGAGGTGACTGCGCGGAGAGCTTCAAGGAGTTCACCACCGACAACATCCGCGACACCTTCCGGCTCATCCTCCAGATGGCCGTGGTGCTCACCTTCGCGGGCGGACGTCCCGTGGTGAAGGTCGGTCGCATCGCCGGCCAGTTCGCCAAGCCGCGCTCCAGCCCCGTGGAGACGCTCGACGGCGTCACCCTCCCCGCGTACCGGGGCGACATCATCAACGGGATGGACTTCGAGGCCTCCGAGCGCGTGCCGGACCCCAAGCGTCTGCTCAAGGCCTATCACCAGTCCTCCGCCACGCTGAACCTGCTTCGCGCCTACTCGCAGAGCGGCTACGCGGACCTGTGCAACCTGCACCGGTGGACGCTCGACGGCGTCGCTGGTTCGCCGCAGGGAGACCAGTACCGCAAGCTCGCGGACACCATCTTCGAGTCCCTCTGCTTCATGAGCGCCCTGGCGCTGCCCCCGGAGCACACGGCCGCGCCCACGCCCACGCCCGTGGACCTCTTCACCAGCCACGAGGCCCTGCTCCTCAACTTCGAGGAGTCGATGACCCGCCTGGATACCAGCTCCGGCCACTGGTTCGACGCCTCCGCGCACATGTTGTGGATTGGCGAGCGCACGCGCCAGCTCGACGGCGGCCACGTGGAGTTCATGCGCGGCATCCGTAACCCCATTGGCGTCAAGTGCGGGCCCACCCTGGAGCCCGACGACCTCTTGCGGTTGATGGACATCCTCGACCCGGAGGCCATCCCCGGCCGCCTCACACTCATCGGCCGCTTCGGCTCCGACAAGGTCGCGGAGTGCCTTCCGCGCCTGATGGCCGCCACCCGCCGCGACGGCCGCCCCGTCATCTGGTCCATCGACCCGATGCACGGCAACACCCACAAGGCCAGCAACGGATACAAGACGCGCTCCTTTGACCGCATCCTCTCCGAGGTGAAGTCCTTCCTGGAGGTCGCCGCCGCCGAGGGCGTCCACCCCGGCGGCATCCATCTGGAAATGACCGGGCAGAACGTCACCGAGTGCCTGGGCGGCCCGCTGGCTGTCACCGAGGACGACCTCCACAGCCGCTACCACACGCACTGCGACCCGCGCCTGAACGCGGACCAGGCACTCCAGCTCTCCTTCATGGTCGCGGAAAAGCTCCAGGCCCTGAAGGTTCCGCACGCCAAGGCAGCCTGAGTCATCCCTCAACTCTTGACAGCATTTGTGTTCAGGAATACACGGCCCCTGAAAATGAAAATGAGAACCATTTTCATAATTTGCTCCCCACGCGAACGACACGTC
The DNA here is from genome assembly GCF_013372595.1 of Myxococcus sp. AM011. NCBI lineage: Bacteria > Pseudomonadati > Myxococcota > Myxococcia > Myxococcales > Myxococcaceae > Myxococcus > Myxococcus sp. AM011. Next base: position 505 of record NZ_JABXEM010000396.1, on the reverse strand, counting down.
GCAGGTCGGATGCGCTGGGGCGTGGTGGCGGCGGCGTGGCTGGTGTTCGCGCTTCCGGCGCGGGCCCAGGTGGCGGGCCACGCGCAGGTGGCCGTGGAGGCCGCGGCGGCTCCGAGCGCTCCGGCTCCCGTGCCGGCGGTGCCAGCTCCGAGCACTGCGGCGCCCATGCCGGCGGTGCCAGCTCCGAGCACTGCGGCGCCCGTGCCGGCGGTCGTCCCACCGAAGCTGCTGACGTTCGTGGACGCGCCCTACCCGGCCGAGGCGGAGCAGGCCCGGCTGGAAGCCACGGTGCGACTGAAGCTGACGCTGGATGACCAGGGCCTCGTCACGGCGGCGGAGATTCTGGAGCCGCAAGGACACGGGTTCGACGAGGCGGCGCGGCAGGCCGCGCTGGGCTTCCGCTTCGAGCCCGCCCGGCGTGACGGCGTCGCCGTGGCCTCACGCATCGCCTACAGCTACGAGTTCCGCCTCCCCGTGGAGGCCGTGCCCGTCGTCCCCGCCCCCG
>NZ_JABXEM010000395.1:0-7432 GCF_013372595.1 Myxococcus sp. AM011 | reverse complement strand
GGTGGGGGCCCAGCGCTTCACGGTGGTGGGGCACAGCATGGGTGGGCAGGTAGCTCAGTGGATTGCGTCGCACGTGCCGGAGCGGGTGGAGGGGTTGCTGCTGCTCAACACGGTGCCCGCGTCGGGGCTGCCGTTGCCGCCGGAGGCCGCGGGGCTGTTCCGGACGTCGGCGGGAGACCGCGAGAAGCAGAAGATGATTCTCGGCCTGGCCTGCAAGAAGCTGTCGCCGGAGGCGCTGGAGTCCCTGTTGAAGGATGCGGGGGCGGTGGACGCGGCGTCGATTGAGCAGGCGTTCGACGCGTGGACGGCGGGAGGCTTCGCGGACCGGCTGGCGAAAATCGTGGCGCCGACGTTGGTGGTGTCGACGGACGACAACTTCCTGCCGCCGGCCTTCTTGCGCCAGGCGGTGGTGGCGCCCATCAAGCGCGCGCGCATGGCGCACATTCCGGGCCCTGGACACTATCCACACGTGGAGCACCCCCAGGAGACCGCGGCGGTGTTGTCCGCGTTCCTGGCGGGCTCCGCGCCCGCCTGATTCCGGCTTGGAGGGAGGCAGCACGATGGCCTGGAACATGTCCTTCGAGTACGACGCGGAGAACGACGTCGTGACGGCGTACTTCACCGATTGCATCCTGGTGAATGAGGAGGACGTCCTGCGGTGGCGGCGGGAGGTGGAGGTGCACCTGTCGCGCTATGCGGGGTCGGGCAAGGTGGACCTGCTCATCAACCTGGATGGGTTGGTGGTGAAGTTCACGGCGGGGCGCGTGTTCGGCAAGGAGCGGCGTGAGGTGTTGGAGCGCTTCACGCATCGCTCGTTCCGGTTTGGTGGGGACGACATGACGCAGATGTTCGTGCTCACCAGCGGGGCCATCAACGGCGCGGCGGTGAATCACTACGCCACGCGCGACGCGGCCCTGGCCGCGCTGAAGGCAGAGCGCGAGGCCCTGCGTCAACGCGGGTCGTCTCCGTTCGGCGGAGGCTTCGTCGGCAGCAAGGCGTGAGGGAGTCAGGGCTCCGTGGAGTACGCGGCGCGAATCTCCGCCATCGGCAGGAACAGCCGCAGGGGCCAGGGCGAGGTGGGTGGCTCGCTCTCGGCGAGTAGCGGCTCGTAGCCGAACTTCTTGTAGAAGTCGCGAGCGGGGGCGTCCTTGGCGTCCACGATGACCGCCACGGCTCCACTCTGGGCGTTGATGGCGAGCGCGCGGAGGTGGGCATCACCGAGGAGGTCTTCCCCATGTCCCTGTCCCCTCACGCGCGAGTCTCGTGCGAGGCGCGCGATGAGGACCGCCGGGAGAGGGTAGTGCGGCAGTCGTTTACCCAGGTCGGCTGGGAGTGTCTCCCGTTTGAGGGTGGTCAGCGAGAGCGTGTAGTAGCCCAGGACCAGCGGTAGCGCGGGGTCGTCGGACTCGGCACGCCGAAGGACCCAGGTCCGACTGATGTCTCGCTCCTGGTTCTGCCGAGCGGCCTCGCGGAAGAAGCGATTGAGGGCCTCGTGCTCACACGTGAAGCCGCTGCCCGTGTCGCTCCGGGTCACCGCTTGAGTGATGGGGCCGGGAAGGACGAGGTCGGACGAGGAGGGCGGTGGCATGAGTCCCAGGCAAGTCCACGTGGGCTAGCGACGGCGTTGCTTGCGAGCCAGTGCGCGAAGCGCGGCGGTAGGCTTCGCGGGCTTCGTGAGTCGGGTCACCACCCGGTCGAAGTCCGCGTCAGGGAGGACGATTTCCACAGGGTCCTTCTGCGCGGCCTGCTCCATGTGCGTGAGCAGGGGCGTGCTGAACTCCCTCACGGTGCCCTGCGGCGTCCGTGGGAGGAACGCGAGCCGGCATCCCTGCCTGGCCTCCAGGGCGGCCTTCGAGAAGAGGGAGAGGGCCTCCTGGACCACGGTGCTCTTGTCGACCCCCAGCTCCTTGCTCAGGCGGGTGAGCTCCTTCATCGAGAAGGACGGCAGGGATGCCTGGAGACGTTCGGTCTGGGGCACGACGGGCTCCGTTCTCTTGGGACTGCTGTGTACTGAGGTCATTGATACTCAGTTTCTACTCAGTTCAGGGTAATGGCCAAGGAGGACCGCCGCAAGCGACGGACTGGATAGCAGGCGGGGCCGACATCGCTCGAAAGGGTGGGGCTACACGCCCGCGTACCACTCGTAGCCGCGCTCCTCCCAGTAGCCGCCGGTGGGCTCGGGGAGGAAGTTCACCTCGGTGAGGTACTTCACCATCTTGTAGCCGAGCTTCACCGCCGAGTAGAGGCGCAGCGGCGCGCCGTGCGCCGGTGTCAGCGGCTGCCCGTTCATCCCGTAGGCGAGAATCGTCTGCGCGTGGAAGGCGCTCGGCCTGTCCCACGAGGACCAGTAGCCCGAGTCGAACGAGCGCAGCTCCACGTAGCCTGCCTTCGGGTCCGCACCCACGTACCTGGCGATGTCACTCACGCGCACGCCGTGCCATGACGCCACCGCGCTCCAGCCCTCCACGCAGTGATGACGGACGCGGAACTCCGTGCGCGGCAGCCGTCGCAGGTCCTCCAGTGACAACACCGACGGGCGCTCGACGAGCCCGCCCACCTTGAGCGCCCAGCCTCCTGGCGCGAGCGGCATGGACTCGGAGACGAAGTACTGGGGGAAGTCCCCGGGCGGGGTGGCGTCCTCGGGCGGCAGCTCCGGCGCCAGCTGGTCCTCGTCGAAGAGGGCCTCTTGAAGCCGCTGGTTGACGCGCTCCATGGTGCCGAGGAAGCCCGCGCGAGGACGGGCGCTGTCGCAAGCGGACGCGGTGAGTGCCGCGGCGCCGAGCAGCGCCGAGCGCCGCGTGAGGAGCACCGGACGTCGCGAGGGAACGAAGAGCCTACGCATCTGGCTTCCTCCCGCCCGTCACCATCTCCCCGAGCGTGCGCGGATGCAGCAGCACCATGACCACGTGGCCCACGGTGAAGAGCACGAACGACGCGAGCACGAGCAGATGGATGGCGCGCGCGGTGTCATAGCCGCCGAGCAGCGTGGCCAGCGCACCGAGCTGCACGGGCTTGTAGAGCACGAGCCCGGAGAGCACGGCGAGGATTCCCAGCACCAGCGCGCCCGTGTACGCCAGCCGCTGCAGGCCGTTGTACAACTCCTGCGCCGGTGGCTCCTTGCGCAGGCGCAGGTAGAACGCGAGCGTGCTCACTGCATTGCGCGTGTCGCGGCGAGGGAAGAAGAGGCGACGTCGCCACTCGCCGCTGAAGGCCAGATAGAGCAGGTACGCGAAGCCGTTGAGTGCGAGGAACCCGCCGAAGGCGAAGTGCCAGCCTCGTGCACCCGCGAGCCAGTCACCGAGCCGGGCCCACGGGGGAGGAGGGATTCCCTGGAAGGGATACCAGGCATACGGACGGCCCTGCGCGCCGAGCATGGGATACGCCGCGAGAATCTGCAGCCCGCTGCCCGCCATGATGACGAGCAGCGGCACGTTGACCCAGTGGGCCACGCGGATGGGCCAGGGCTGTGGGCGGCGTGACTCGGGGTTTCGCACGATGCGGCAGGAGAACACCGCGCGTCCTCTTCGTACCGACACTCTCGACGCATTGCCCGTTACCCGACCGCGCTGCTCGCACGGTGTCGTCCGCACGACGCGGAGCTGCCTTACGGGGTGGCGCGGTCAGGCGTACAGCCGGGACTGTCTGGCCGGTTGCTTGGGGGCGTGGCGGCTTGCCGCTATCGTGAGACACCTGACATCGCCGAGAGGACGTCACCATGAACCGAGTGAACGCACTGCGTCTGGCCCTGCTCGCCAGTGCCCTGGTGACGGCCACGGGGTGTCACCAGGAAGACCCGCCAGATGCGCAGGAGGAGCCCGCGGGCTCGGTGCGCGTGGTGGCGGTGCTGCCGCGCTCCCTGCCGCTCGATGCCGTGGCGCGCGTGGACGTGTCAGCGACACCGGCTCGAGCCACGGCCGTCAACGCGTCCCTGGCCAGCTCCGAGTCCCTGCCGTGGCAGGGACTGCTGCGAGGCCTGCTCTCGGGCGCGGGAACCACGGTGGGCGCCCGGGTGCTCGATGCGACGGGAGCGGTGCTGGCGCGGGTGGAAGTCCCGGCCGTGGAGTTGCCGAGACACCATGCCGCGCTCGTCGTGCTGGTGCCGCGCGAGACAGATTCAGCGGCGGCCAGCACGGCACCCATCATCGATGCGGTGGTGGCCTCGCGAGCGTCGGTGTCTCCAGGCGCCGCGCTGAAGCTCCGTGCGCTGGCGCGGTCCGCCGATGCGTCGGAGTCGCTGACCTACGCCTGGCGCGCGAGCTCCGGCACCTTCGCGGATGCGACGGCCGTCGACGCGGAGTGGACGGCGCCGCTGCGACGTGGCGTGGTGTACCTCACGCTGGAGGTGACGAACACTCGAGGCGCGGTGAGCACGCTGCGCTTCTCGGTGGACGTGGAGCTGGCGGGAGGCGGAGACCTGGAGCACGCGGCCTCGCTCAATCACGCGCCCGTCCTGACGGAGCTGGGGGCGAGCCCCGTGTCCCAGGCGCGCGTGGGAGCCCCGGTGTCGCTCCAGGCGGTGGGCGTGGACGACGATGGAGATGCCCTGACCTTCGCGTGGACCTCGACGTGTGAGGGGACCTTCGAGCGCACGGATGCAGCGGTGACGCGCTTCACCCCGAGCGTCGCGCCCGCCGCCGCGTGTGACAACTGTCGGCTGACGTTGCGAGTGAGCGACGACTTCGGCGCGCAGCGCGAGCGCTCGCTGGATTTGTGCGTGACGAATCCCTTGCCGCCCTCCATCACCGACGCTTCGCAATCAGAGGAGGATGCGACAGCGGGGCGTCCGGTGCGACTGTCCGCGACGGCGACGGACCCACAGGGAGAGCCGCTCATCTTCGCGTGGACGACGAACGCGGGCCTGGTGGGGAACGCGGCGCGCGCGGGGGCCTCGGGCTCGGCGGACTGGGTGGCGCTGTCGTGTCTCCCCGCGGACGCGGCTCCCATCATCACGTTGACCGTCACCAACGCCTCGGGCCTGAGCGCGACGCGGGAGTTCGCGGTGGCGTGGGGCGACTCACTGTGTGGCGAGCACCCGCCGTGCGCCGCGACGCTGGGCGACTCAGCAGTGGTGACGCTGACGGCCGACTGCACCACGGAGCAGACGGTGTGGATTCCGGACGGGTACACGTTCGACGGCGCGGGGCATGTGCTCACGGCGGTGGACGCGCGTGAACGAGGCTTCCGGGGCGCGGTGCTGAGCAGCCTGGGGACGACGGCGCACGTGCGAGCGGTGACCGTGGAGGCGCGGGGCTTGTCGGAACTGGTGTGTGACGGTGGCTCGGCGCGACTGCGCGGCATCCTGTTCGAGGGGGCGAGCGGCTCCATCGTCGACAGCGAGGTGCTGGACGTGAATCAAAAGGGGGGCGAGGGCGGCTGCCAGGAGGGCGTGGGTATCGAGGTGCGCAACGCACGGAGTGCGGAGTCGGTGACGAAGGTGGAGGTGCTGCGCAACCGCGTGGAGCGCTACCAGAAGGCGGGCATCGTCGGCACGGGGAAGGTGGAGCTGAACGCGGAGGACAACCGGGTGGACGGTGGCGGCCCGGTGCCGTTCATCGCGCGCAATGGCATCCAGCTCAGCGACGGCGCGACGGGGCGGGTGGTGGGGAACCGGGTGACGCGGAATGCATACTCGGGAGTCACCACGACGGGTTCAGGCATCCTCATCGCGGGTGGCGACTACTACGGGATGGCGCTGTGCGAGGACGTCGTCATCTTCGAGAACACGCTGGAGGACAACGACGTGGGCATCAACCTGTCCCAGGCGGAGGCGGACGGTGGACCGCTGCCCGCGTCGACGCGGCTCCAGGTGACGCGCAACACGGTGACGCACGCGGGGCCGGTGACGAACGGGTATCCGTATCAGGCGGGCATCTCCGACCTGGGTGGTGCCAACCTCATCAGCCAGAATCACGTGGATGGGCCGGGGTATGCGCGAGAGACGCAGCCTGGGGCGACGTTCGACGTGGACGTGGTGGCGGGGGCGGCGGCGCGGCTGGGCTTCCTGACGCCGGTGCGTGAGGCGCCGGTGGGGCAGTGCTCGGAGGCGGTGGTGGTGCAGAGCCAGGACGCGCTGGGCAACCTGTCCGCGCTGACGGCGCCGTCCGTGGTGCTGGAGGCGACGGGCACGGCGGCGCTGGGGGTGGGGCTGTACGCGGATTCAGCGTGCACCGAAGCGCTGGCCTCCTCGGGCGCGGGCTGGGCCCTGACGCTGACGGGTGCGCAGCAGGAGGCGACGCTGTACTTCCATGCGACGCAGGCGGGAGCGCTTACGCTCACCGCCACGGGCGACGGCGCGAGCGGGACGCAGGCTCACACCGTTCGCTGAAGCCCACGTCACGCTCGTGACATGACAGGAGCGCGGCTCAAGAGGGGCGCCGCGGCCCCGACGCCGTCACCTGTCGCATGCCCCAGCGCAGGGGGATGGTGCCGTCGGTGCGTCGCAGGGGCTCCACGGCGTGGAGAAAGGCCTGCTGGAGCGTGGCCTTCGCCGACTCCGAGAGCCGGTCCGCGTCATACGTCGTGCTGAGCGACTCCCACGCCTGCTCCGGAGTCCCATCCGCCTGGACCTCCAGCCGGCGAATCTCCACGTCCGTGAAGCCGCCAAACAACTCCGTCAGTCCCTCCAAGGAACGGAACCGCGCATCCCCCAGCGGCGATGGCGGCCGCGCCTCCCGCGCCAGCATCGGCTTGAGCAGGCCCAGATACACCTCGAACGCCTCGCCCTTCACCAGCTCACCTCCAACGACCACGGACACCCGCCCCGTCGGCTTCAGCACCCGACGAAGCTCCGCGAGCACTCGCTCCACGTCATCCATCAACATCAGCGCCAGATGACTCAGCACCACGTCGACGCTCGCGTCCTCGAACGGCAGTGACTGCGCCCGCCCCTGATGCAGCGTCGCCGCGCCCTTCAACCGCTCCCGCGCCGCCTGCAACTCGTGCTCGCTCATGTCGAGCCCCAGCAACGTGAGCCCGCCCTCGCTCCTCCGCGCCAGCAACTCCAGCAGGAACCCATCCCCACAGGCCAGGTCGAGCACCACCCGTGGCGAGTCCCCTCTCGGCACCGCCGCCTCCAGGAGCGCATAGGTGGAGGGAAACACCTCCCCGTCGCGCAGCACCGGAGCGCCTCCGAACTCACGCGAGGTCACCCCGGCGAGACGGCGGTGGAAGTCGAGCAGATAGGACTCGGCGGGTGAGGGCGCTGTCATGCCGGAATCAACCCACGTTCAGCGCGCCCGCGCCACCTTCCGCAACTTTCTGGGAGAACTCGTGTTGCTGTCCGCATGCCCCTGAGAGCCCTGTTCCTTTCCCTTGGCTGCGCCGCCGTCCTGGCCTGTGCTCCCCCCGCTCCAGAAGAAGGAGCCGCCGAGGAGACACCCGCTCCTCAATCCGGAGCCACCGAGGAGCCCCCTGTCTCTTATACCCATCTGAC
>NZ_JABXEM010000394.1:0-7472 GCF_013372595.1 Myxococcus sp. AM011 | reverse complement strand
CGCTCCGCTCCGGGCGGGAGGGTCCTCCGCTGGAGGACGTGGGGGTGGATCGCTTGCCGAAGCGGGCCTCGGCGGGGGCTGAGCCCAGCAGGAGGGTGGCGGTGAGCGCGGAGCCGAGCACGGCCTTCGATGAGGGCAAGGTCCACTCCTCTTCCTGGCGGGGGACAACGGGGGAGCGACATTCAAGGGTCGCCGGCCCCGCGCGGCCATGGCCCCCGGGGGTGGGCGGGCGTTGTCCAATCGCGCTTGTATGACTTCGGGCAGCGGGGCGCGCGTCGAGTGAGCACGGCCCGACACGTGGGAGGAATTGCCTTTCACCGGCCGACGCTCGCCATGCATCCCTGGCCTCGGCGCCCCATCTCTGCCTCCATGGGGGACCGGGCCTATGTGCCTGTCCGGGGCGGGCGGATGCTCACGGTTCGACAGTGAGCGGAAGCCCGGCGGCGTGACACGTGTCAGCGAGCGACGGAGGCACTAGGGTGGCAATCGTGACCCATGTGGTGATGCAACCAACCGTGCTCCTGGTGGAGGACGACCCGGACCTGCGGGGGGTGATGGCGGAAGCGCTCCAGGACGAAGGCTACGAGGTGGCCATGGCCATCAACAGCCGTGAGGCCCTGCGCGTGCTCGTGTCGCTGGAGGTGCCGTGTCTGGTGTTGGTGGACCTGGAGACGCCGCGCGTGCAGGGGCTGGGCCTGCTTGAGACCTTGGGCAAGGATTCGCGCTTCGCGCAGTCGCGCGTGGTGGTCATGTGCGCGGAGTCGAGACCCTGTCCGGAGGGCGTGGTGGCGATGCTGCGCAAGCCGGTGCGGCTCAAGGACCTGCTGGCCGCGGTCCAGGCGCACTGCCCGGGGCCCCAGCCTGAGGTGTCCCGAAGGGTCAGTAGGTGAGGCCCAGGCCGAAGTAGGGGCCGTGGAAGCTGTCGCGGTGGGCGACGCCGTCCACGTGGCCCGCGTCGTCCAGCAGCATGCCCCGGTAGCCGCCGCGCAGCACCAGCGCGCCCAGGTGCAGCGCCAGCGCGGCGCTCGCGTCCACCTGGCGGTAGGGGAAGGGCGTCACCTGCGTGCGCGCCTCGAAGTCCAGCGGGCCCGCCAGGCACGCCTCGAACGACATGCCCAGGCTGGGGCCCACGAAGGAGATGTCCGGCGCGCTCGCGGTGCTCACACCGGCTTCCGCGCGCAGGCGGACGCGCTCCAGGGAGACGAGCGCCCAGGTGAGGTGCGCCTCGAACAGGGTGATGCTGTCCGAATCAGAGGAGCCGTCGTCGGCGTCCACGCTGATGCCGGTGACGCGCGCGTCCACGCCGAAGCGCCGGCCCTCCAGGCCGATGAAGAGGTCACCCGCGCCGCCGCTGTTGACGGGGCCGGCCTGGAAGCCGACGCGGAAGGACAGGGGCGCCGCGTGACGCTCCTGCCGCACCTCACCCCGGTGCCGGGGCTCGTCCACCACCATCAACCGGTGGTTGCCGCCGGTGAGCACGAAGGCGAGGAAGCCGATGCCGTCCGCGACGTCCGACGCGACATGACGGCTGTTGTTGTTGCGGCGCCGGCGTGGCCGGTCGTCGTCATCGTCGGAGTCCGACTGGCCCACCGGCGTGGCCTCGTGCGTGTCGTCCTTCTTGTCGTCGTCCTTCTTCGAATCGCTCTGCGAAGGACGGGAACGCTTGCCGAAGCGCGCCTCGGCGGACGTCGAGCCCAGCATCAATCCCAGGGCAAGCACGGCGCTCAGGACGGAACGGAAAGGGAACACGGTGGACTCCTCGGCGGGGTGGCCGGAACCAGGCAACGCGAGTCAGGACGACTGACCGCCTGCTTTATTCATACACCCGGGGTGTACGGGATGCGCACCGCCCCCCTGGCCGGACGCCTTCCTCACGGGCCCACCGCGCCCAGGTGCCCGGGAGGTTCAAACCGACACCCCCGGGCCCGGCTTGGAGCCTGGAGCGGGGCTCCTACTTCCTGTAGCAGAGCTTGGGGTTCTTCACGCAAGCCACGGCCAGGCATTCGCTGGCGGAGCGCTGGGCGCAGCCCTTCTTGCACTTGCCGGGCGTGGTGCTGAAGTCGCAGGTCGGGTCGTCGCACGTGTTGCGCTCGGCCACGGTCAGCGCGTCGCAGGGACTGTTGAGGTAGGTGCTGATGGGCTCGGGGTGGGACACGCCGTCGTCGTCGCTGCAGGCCTCGAAGTCGCCGTCGCCCTGGACGAGGGGGCCATCATTCACGGCGCAGCGGGGCGCCTGGGCGCTGGAGCTGCCGGGCTCACAGGGGCCCACGGTGCGGGCCAGACAGCCATAGGCCCTCACCCCGCTGACGACGGCGTTGGCGCAGATGCGCGAGGCCAGGTGCTCGTCCCCGGCAATCCAGTCCTTGGCGAAGCAGGCGTGGACGTTCTGGTACGGGTAGCCGGTGAAGTTCGGCTTGGTGAGCTGGGGCAGGTAGGTGTCCATGTTGATGAAGACCTCCACGGCCAGGGCCTTCATGTCGAAGAGGTTCCCGAAGAAGGCGCCCTCTCTGAAGGTGAACGCGCCGAAGGACGCGGCGGGGTAGCGGCCGAGCGTCGCGGCGGGGCTCACCCACGAGCCCGGCGCGGACGTGCGGTCATAGGGCGCGGACATGACGCTGTACTTGCCGTTCCGGGGGCAGGTGAACGTCGCGCTGGGGGCGTCTCCGCCGCAGTCGTTCTTCTCCGCCGCGGCCAGGGCGCGGCTGGCCTCGCAGCCGTAGAGCTCCTTGCACACGCGCAGCACGCGGCGGCCCGAGCCGGAGCCGAGCGCTCCAGTGCAGGTGCCCGGCCTCGGCGCGCCCCCGCCCACCGTCACCTGCGTGCCCGCGGCGCAGCTACCCACGCCCTCGCCCACCCAGCCACACTCCTCATTCAGCCCGGAGCCGCTCCTGTCACAGGGCAGGAACATGGGGTGCCACTGCTTGGGGTCACCGGTGGGGTTGAAGGTCCGGTCGTCCCGGGGGTCCTCTCCGCGCAGGGAGATTTCCACCGTGTGGCCATAGGCGTTGTTGCGAGCCAGCAGGCACGCGCTCACGTAGCCCAGGCACTCCTTGCTGGGGGCCTGGTACTCCCACTCCGAGCACAGCCCCGCGCCTCCGGTGAAGGTGTACACGTCGCCCCGGCGGTCCTTCCACTCCACCACGGACGTCGCGGGCAGCGCGCATTCGACCAGGTAGTGCATGACGTTGCGCGCGGCCGGGTCCTCGAGCTGGTACCGGAGGCGCGCGTCACTGGCGAAGGAGCGCGAGGTCAGCGGCTCCGAGGTGAGCGCCTCGATGGAGCGCGCGTTGGTGGTGAGCGCGTTGAAGGCCAGGTCCGCGGTGGAGAGCGAGTTGAGGATGCGGATGCCCGGCTCGGCGTCGGCGCGGGACAGCGGCAGCAGCGCGGCCAGGCACACGAGGGCGGCCAGCACGGGCCGGAAGGGGGCTCGGAGTGACATGCGGAAGGAAGACATGGGGAAGGACCTCGCGCGGAAGAAGACTCGAGGGACGCGAGGTAGCACACGCCGGGCCGACGCTCATGCCGCAGTATTTCCGTGCGGTTGCGCGTGGCGGACCCGGTGCCCTGTTGCCCCCAGGTCCACAGGTGCCGGGACAGGTGTGGACGTGGAGGCCACGCCGGAGCGGGGGCCCGGGGCTCCCGGCCCGTCAGCGGCGCGTGCCCTTCTTGCCCTTGGCCGAGCCCGCGCGTCGCGGCTCCGAGCGTCCCTGGCTCTGGGGTGGCTCGGCGGGGGCCACGGAGCAGGCCGCCGCGGCATTCAGGGCCTCCGCCCGGGCGCTCTGGTGTTGCTGCTCCAGCACGCGCAGCCGCCGGGACATGGCCTCGCGCAGGGCCTGCAGCTCCGCCACGCGGGCCTCGGACTCGGCAGCCTCGCGCTCCAACTGGGCGCCGCGCTCGGCCAGCGCGGACACAGAGCGGGTACTGGCCCAGGTCGCCGTTCCACCCAGCAGGCACACGCCCGCGAGCAGACCCCAGGGCAGCCACGCCCGGCGCCACCGCGCCGCCTCGTTTCGCCGCGTCGCTTCCATGCCCGCCCAAGGCTAGCGAGCCACCCGCTGTAGGCCTCAAGGCGACGGCCCTGCCACTTGGGGATTTACAGGGCGGCCTCAAGTTTACAGGGCGGAAATGAAGTCACGGGCTTGATTCGGACGCCCGGCCGGGGCGTCATCCGGCCCCTTTCCTCCAACTTCGGGAGTCGGTGGGCTGATGGCGATTGCTTGCGTGGTGCTGGACTTCGACGGGACCTTCACGGACGTGGCGACGGAGAGCGCGCCCTTCTTGAAACACTTTCGTGACGGACTGGTCCGCGCACTGGGGCAGGGGGTGGAGCAGGCCTGGGAGGAGGAGGTCTCAGCGCTGCGAGCGGGAGCCGACCTCCTGGGGTGGAACCTGGGCGGCAAGGTGGTGGCGCCCGCGACGGCGGACCCGTACCTGACGGCCACGACGGCGGCGCACCGCATCTTCCAGCGCCTCTCCGTGGGCACCGACGAGGCGACGCGCTCGGAGGCCGTGCAGACGATGTATCGCGAGTCCTACGTGCACTCGGCCACGGCCTTCAAGCCGGAGGCGAAGGAGGTGCTGGAGGCGCTGCTCGCCACGGGCCTGCCCGTCACCGTGGTGACGAACGCGCACACGGAGCTGGTGGAGAAGAAGCTGGACACCCTGGCGCCCAAGGGCCGCGAGCGGCTGAAGGTCTCCGGCGACGCCCGCAAGTTCCTGTTGGACCCGCCGGACGTGCCTGACGCGCGCTTCGACGCGCTGCCGGAGACGCAGGTGCTGGAAGGCGTGCTGCGCCGGCCCATCTACCTGCGCCGGGGTCGCTACTTCGAGGCCCTCAAGCACATCTGGGACACCACCGGCACGCGGCCCGAGGACACGCTGGTGGCCGGCGACATCTATGAATTGGACCTGGCGCTGCCGGCCGCGCTGGGCGCGCACGTGCAGCTCGTCGCCCGCGACAACGTGTTGCCGTACGAGCTGAAGGCCATCGACGCGCTGGGGGCTCGCGGTGGCGTGGACAAGAGCCTGCTCGCGCTCCTGCCGCGCCTGCGCTGAAGCAGCCCCCGGCGATATGCGCCCCAGCGGCGCGGCGTTGACGAGGCTGTCGTCCGCCGCGCCCTTTTCGTTGGGGCCTGAAAGCCTGGGAGCCCGCCATGTCCGTCCGCCGCTCGCTGTCGTCATGCCTCCTGGCCGCCTGCGTGTCCGCCTGCGCGACGTCTCGACAGGTGGTTCCGGAGGCGCCTCCCGTCGTCGTCCAGAGACTGGCGAGGGAGCCCGGCTGCGCGTTCGAGGTCTTCGAGGAGCGTGAGCCCCCGCGTCCCTATGCGGAACTCGGCACCCTGACGATGACGGGCAACGAGTGGCTGGGCGCGAAGGGCCGCAAGGAACTGCTCCAGGAGACCGTCTGTCTGATGGGCGCGGACGCCGTGCTGCTGCCTCACCCCGCGGAGCGGAAGCTGGCCAGCGGCCATGGGGCCGGCGGCCAGCGCCTCAGGGAGTACGAGGCCCGCTTCGTGGCCTGGACGGATGTGCCCGCCCGCGTGGCGCGGCTCGAGGATCCGCCGCCCCTCGACCAGCGCCCCCCGCTCACGGCGGAGGACGGCTACCTCATCATCCCCGTGGACCCGGAGTGGACCAGCGAGTCCATTGGCACCGCGGTGCGCGAGGTGAAGCCCGCCGACGCCGCGAAGCAGTAGCCGGGAAGCTCCAGCGCACGAGCACACGCTGGAAACACGAAGCCCCGCGTCCCAGGGAAGGGGGCGCGGGGCTCGGTGCGACGGGCCTTGGGAGCCGGGAGTCTTAGACCTTCGCGCCCGGGGTGGGCTGGAAGACGTCGTTGAACTCCACGATGGCCTTGTTCAGCGAGGCCTTGATGTCGTTGGTGAGCTCGCGCTTGGAGGCGATGTCCTTCGAGAGGTTCGGGTACTTGCCGTCCGTGAAGTCCAGGAACTCACGCATCCAGCGCACCACGTCCGCCACGGGAATCTCGCGAATCCAGCCGCGCTTCTTGGGGTCGTCGCGGTTGGTTGCGGCGTAGATCTGCATGACCTGACGCTCGACGGGCAGCGGCTCGTACTGGCCCTGCTTGAGCAGCTCCACCATGCGGGCGCCGCGGGCCAGCGTCTCCTGCGTGGCCTTGTCGAGGTCCGAGCCGAACTGGGAGAAGGCGGCCAGCTCGCGGTACTGCGCGAGCTCCAGCTTCATGGTGCCGGCCACCTGCTTCATGGCCTTGATCTGCGCGGCGGAACCGACGCGGGACACCGAGAGGCCCACGTTGATGGCCGGGCGGACGCCGGCGAAGAACAGGTCCGTCTCGAGGAAGATCTGGCCGTCGGTGATGGAGATGACGTTCGTCGGGATGTAGGCGGACACGTCGCCGGCCTGCGTCTCGATGATGGGGAGCGCCGTGAGCGAGCCCGCGCCCTCTTCGTCGGACAGCTTGGCGGCGCGCTCCAGCAGGCGGCTGTGCACGTAGAACACGTCGCCGGGGTACGCCTCACGACCCGGGGGGCGGCGCAGCAGCAGCGACAGCTGGCGGTACGCCACGGCCTGCTTGGACAGGTCGTCGTAGATGATGAGGGCGTGCATCTTGTTGTCGCGGAAGTACTCGCCGATGGCCACGCCGGCGTACGGCGCGAAGAACTGCATCGGGGCCGGGTCGGAGGCGTTGGCCGCCACCACCGTGGTGTACTCCATGGCGCCGAAGCGGTTGAGCTTCTCCACCACCTGGGCGACCGTCGACTGCTTCTGGCCGATGGCCACGTAGATGCAGTAAACGTTCAGGCCCTTCTGGTTGATGATGGTGTCGATGGCGACGGCCGTCTTGCCCGTCTGGCGGTCACCGATGATGAGCTCGCGCTGACCACGACCCACCGGCACCAGCGCGTCCAGCGCCTTGATGCCCGTCTGCAGCGGCTCGTGCACGCTCTTGCGCTTCACGATGCCGGGCGCCTTCACTTCCAGGCGGCGCATCTCGGTGGCCTCGATGGGGCCCTTGCCGTCCAGGGGCAGACCGAGCGGGTCCACCACGCGGCCCAGCAGGCCCTTGCCCACCGGCACGGAGGCGATCTGCTGGGTGCGCTTGACGGTGTCGCCCTCGCGGATGGCCTGGAAGTCGCCCATGATGGCGACGCCGACGTTGTCCTCCTCGAGGTTCAGCACGAGGCCCTTCACGCCGTTGGTGAACTCCACCAGCTCACCGGCCTGCACGCCCTCGAGGCCGTAGATGCGCGCGATACCGTCGCCCACGGACAGCACGGTGCCCGTCTCCGCGACGGTGACCTTCTTGCCGTAGTCCTTGATCTGCTCCCGGATGATTCTGCTGATCTCGTCGGCGCGGATTTCCATGGGCGTTTTGCGTCCTCGAACAGGGGGCGGGCCGGGTCGGTTCGGGTCCGCCGAAAGCTAGAAGTCGGGGCCCCTTACCATGCACCCCTACCCACTGCAATGCGCACGACATTCGGGCTGTCTCT
>NZ_JABXEM010000393.1:0-7483 GCF_013372595.1 Myxococcus sp. AM011 | reverse complement strand
CCCTTGTCCTTGCTCCAACGCCGCAGCACCACGGCGGTACCGTCCAGGTGCGCCAGCGTCATGGGCGTCGAAGGACCTCCCGCCTTCCCCCAGTCATGCACCGCCGACAGCGCCAGCGTGTAACGGCCAGAAACCGGAGGGCGGCCGAAGAGGACGTGCTGCACATCCAGGGCGACTTCCGCACCCATCAGGCGAGCGCCCAGCAGGTCCGAGACGAAACCCTCCGCGTATACCGGCCCCAGAGTCCCCGTCCCCACCACTCCGGCCGGGTGGTAGTCGGGGTTGGCTCGGTTGCTGTAGCGCCGCACCAGGTGCCCGGACAGCAGGGAGTAGCCGTCCATCATCCCCACCCACACCGAATCGGACGCGTCACCCCCCATCGTGAAGAGGCGCACCAACTGGCCCCAATCGGACAGCGTGTCCCAGTCCTCCTTCCTCACGAAGCCGGCCCCTTCGCCGCCACCCCACAACCGCAGCCGCACAGGCGCTCCAAGGTTGAGGCGAAGCCACTCGCCCTTGTCCCAGGCCACCATGGGCTCCACCTGCATGAAGCCTTCGGCGCCGCCCGCGCCCCTTCGAGGGAGCAGCGTCCAGGTCGTGGCCTCCATGCTCAGCACGTTCGGCCACGGTGACGTCGAGTCGGACGTGGCCGGTAGCAAAGCCTCCTCATCGGGTCGCGCCTCCGCGTCCTCGCTGGCGGACTCAGGCGTCACGGCCGCTTCCAGCTCGCGAATGGCGGCTTCCATCTCCTCCCAGCGATGAGCGGCGGCGTTCTCCTCCGCCCATCCCGTCCCGGAGAACAGCAGTGACAACACGACGGCCCAGCTCCGACGCGCGAACATCGACGCCTCCTGTGAAGGCCCCGATTGGGGATGGAGAGGGGCAAGAGAGTCCCAGCTCGGTCCGACATGGCGTCAGACCCCTGGCGCGTGCATGGAAGTGATTGGCACCGGGACGCGGTTGATTTCGCGTCCTGTCACAGTGTTACATCGCGACCGCATTGCAGCGCCGGGACTGAAGAGGGGGAGACATGTCGACTCGTATCTCAAAGGATGCATCGCCCGTCGCGAATGCCTCGGCGGAGCATGCCCGCCGTGCCACGGAGGAAGCCGCGAGACGCGCGGCGGAAGAAGCAGCCCGGCGCATGTTGGAAGAGCTGGCACGGCTCGCCACCCAGGCCGCGAGCCTGGACATCCAGAAGCCCGATACCTTCAAGACCGCCCGACCCCAGACGCGCGGCCCGGACCTCGCGACGGACGGAACCTCCGCGCCCGGAACCTCGCTCGCGAACGAGAACGCGAAGGACGGCCGGGTGAACTGCCTGGACGCCGTCGCGGACTTCCTGTCCCTCGCGCCCGCTGTCATCCGCGCGCGCTCGGAGGTCCTCTTCCTGAAGGACAGCCGCCCCGGCGCCGAGGGCACCACCGGCCACGTCGTCATCCGCCAGGGCAACAACATCTACGACCCGACGACGCGTGAGTGGACCGCCTCGGAGAACTACCTGAAGCAACACCCCGAGTACTCCGTCGCGGGCTCCGTGCCGGGGAGCACGGTGAACACGATTCTCTCCGCGCCACCGGGTCCGGAGCGACAGGCCGCGCTCGCGCGAGCGAACCTCCCGCCGGACATCGCGAACATGGTGGTGGCGGATACGAGCGCCTCGCTCCCAGTTCCCACGTGGCTCGAACAGGGGGGCCCTCCACCGTGGATGCAAGGCGCCTGGCACCACCTGGACGCGACGACCCAGGCGAGCGTCCTGAACGGAATCCGCGCGCAGTGGAGCCAGCACGTCGAGGACATGGCTCCCGCGTGGATTCGAGACCCCTCCCTGTCACCTCCGCCCATGACGGAGAACTGGAGCGAGCTGACACCCGCCCAGCAACGCACCACGGCCGAGCAGTCCTGGAACACCCTCGTCCAACAGGAGATGTCCCTCTACTTCGAAGGCGCGCCCGCCGGAGGGACCCAGGCGACCGAGCCCCTCATCGCCACCGAGCAGGGCTGGCCCTGGGGCGCCGGCAGCGCGGGCGAATGGTCGAAGTTCCACGTCGAAGGCCAGCCCGACGTCGCCCAGTACCTGAACGTCGGACTCATCATCAATGGCGAGGGCAAGGACTCCACCCACCACAACCTGTGCGGAGAGCTTGCGGCCCTGTCCGTCCTGGGGTTCGGCATCGAAGAGGGGCTGAAGGCCTTCGGCGCGCAGAGCACCGCCTTCGCGAGCATCCTCGCGAACGACCAACTGCTGACGACCGCCAATGACCTGGTGGCCTTCCTCGACAACCAGGGCTGGCTCATCGCCGGCCAGGATGAAGCCTCCACGGGCCAGACGGGCATGGAGAACCTCGACGGTGTCTTCAACGCCGCCGAGCCCTACTTCAACGTCCACGCCCGGAACGAGCCCACGCCCGAGGCCGTGGAGCGCATGATCGCCAACGGCGGCGCGCTGCTCGTGCTCGTCAACATCGATGGCTCAAGCAACGGCATGCTGAAATCGGAGGCGACCTCGGGAGACCAGATCACCCACTGGGTGACCGTGGTCGACGTCGCGGAAGGGGTGAACGGCGAGACGTATGTCCGCGTCTACAATCCCTATCAGAATCGCGAGGAGGTCTACTCCTGGGGCGACTTCAAGACGGCGTGGAACAGCCCTGGAGACCAGAGCGGCTTCACGTACGTCGCCGCGAAGCCTCCCGACTGGACTCCGCCTCCCGCGCCCTGAGGCTCCCGGGTGGAGGGCCCACGGTGGTCGTCCAGAACCCGTCCGGGCGACGTCCCAAGGCCCTCCCCCTTCGAGAACAAAGACTCAGTTCACCGCGGCGCGGCGACGACGGAACCGACGCACCTTCTCCACCCACGTGCCCGGCATCAGTTGCTTCGCCGCGTTGCGCCCCTTGCGCGCCAGCTCCTCCGCTCGGGTGAACCAGTCCCCCGCGCGAGTCCCGCTGTGCACGCGCACGGACACCGTGCGCCGCTGCTTCGACACCCAGTCGGACTTGTACGTCTCGGTGCCGCGCAGGAAGTCGTACTCGGTGAGCCCGGCCTCCATCGCGTCCTTGAACGTCTCGCCCACCAGCACCAGGCCCACGCTGCGGTTGCGCCACTCCGGGTCATAGCCCGACTGGAAGTACACGAAGCGGTCGCCGTGGACGATGCCGTACACCGAGGCCACGGCCTTTCCGCCCACCTTCATCGTGTACAGGCGCAGCCGTCCCCGCTCCGCGAGCAACTGCGTCGCGTCCCGGTGGAACGACTCCACCCCCGTGCCCTTGATGCCCTGCGAGCCACCGTCCTCCGCCCACCGCGCGGAGTGCAGCCGGAAGAAGTCCGTCATCGGCCCGGCCAGCTCACCCGGCGCCTCCGTGCGCTCGATGCGGTAGCCCTCCTGCTTCTCCAGCCACTTGCGCCGCCGCAGGTAGTTGTCGCGCCGGCCCGTGCGCTTGAGGAACGCATCGAACGGCTCGCGAGGGTCCAACACGTCATACGGACACACGTACCGCTCCGACAGCCGCACGTCCTGTCCGGAGAAGACCTCGCGCAGCACGTCCACCGTGACGGAGTCCTCGCGCAGGTCCGTCAGGTCCAACACGTCCCATTCCTCGCGCAGCGCCACCAGCATCCGCGCGAAGGCCCCCGCCACTTCGCGCTCCATGCCCCGCCGGGCCACGACGTCCAGGTAGTCGCTGCCCACGTGCGTCTCGCCCAGGAAGCCCAGGCGCCGCACCGGCATGCCCGTCACCCGCCGCGTCTCCAACCCCAGCGGCAACAGCCCCACCAGCGTCCCCGCCGCGTCGCGCGCGGTGAGGACCAGGGGCCTGCGGCCCGGCTCGATCCGCCGGCACCACGGGTACAGCCACTCCCATGAATTGAAGGGCCCCGCGTGGCTCGAATCCATCAGCGAGTTCCACTCCGCGCGCATCCCCGCCAGCGCGGACAGACTGCCCACGGCGCTCACGTCCAGCCGCTGCGCGGCACGCGGCCCCTGCCTCAGCTCGTCTTCGCGAATCACCGTCCCACCTCCTCGGAGGGGAACGTCGCCCCTCCCACCGCCGCCGTCCCACTCATCCCGCGCGCTTCTTCGTCCGCTTCTCCGCGCGCACCGCGTCGCGCACCACCAGCGCCACGTCCGCCATCACCTCCGGCGTCAGGTCCTGGTGACACGGAATCTCGACGATGCCGCGCCGCAACTGCGCCACCTCGGGGAACGCCCCCGCGTCACACGCCGGATGGAAGCGCTTCCAGAAGTCGATGGCGTCAATGCCCTTCGCCCTCAGCCGCGCCAGCACCTCCGCCTTCTCCTGCACCACCATCGGGAAGAAGAGCGGACACGCCCCCGGCGGAAGCTGGTTGAACAGCGGCGGCACCACGTCCCGCAGCCGGCCCAGCAGGTAGAAGTAGTTGCGACGCCGCTTCTCGACGATGGACTCCAAGTCCTGCGCCAGCGCAATCCGCCTGGTCAGCGGGCTCATGCCCAGGTCCACGTGCTTGCGGTCGAAGTGCTGCGTGCCCGTCGCCACGCGCTCGATGCTCGCCGCCTTCACCGTGCCATGCCCCAGCGTGCGGACCAGGCCGCGCAGCGTGCGCCCCGCCACCCCGCCGCGCAGCTCCAGGTTCTGCAGCAGCGCGGACACCGTGTGGCTGAAGGTCGACGCGGACGGCGGCGAAGGCGGCTCCGGCAGGCTGTAGGAGCGGGGCCCGTTCACCACCAGCGCGCCGCCATTCGGCACGGGCAGCGTCTTGTAGAGGCAGAAGATGCCCACGTCGCCCGTCGTCCCCAGCGGCACCGAGCCGTCCGAAGACAAGAGCGACAGCGCGCAGTCCTCTATCAGCACCAGCCCGTGCTGGTCCGCCAGCTTGCGCATCTCCTCCACCGGGCCCGGGAAGCCCGCGTAGTGCGTCAGGTACAGCGCCTTCGTCTTCGGACCGATGCGCCGCGCCACGTCCTCCAGGTCCACATCCCAGCGGCTGCCCACCCGGTAGAAGCGCGGCGTGGCGCCCGCGTCCACCAGCGCCTCCACCTCCACGCCGTGGTGGTACGACGGCATCAGGACTTCGCCCTTGTCCAACCCCAGCATCTTCACCGTGAGCCACACGGCGTTGCGGGCGAAGTAGAAGTAGCGGACGTTGGGCGAGGAGAAAGGCGGCAGTGCTCCGGGCCGAGGCTTGGACAGCAACATGCTCGGCCACAGCGTGGGCAGGGACGGCACGAACATCTTGCCCGGGGGAGTCATCGCTTCCATTTCGCCACCACCTCTTTCACCGCCGGGCTCCACCGGAACTTGGCCGCGCACAGCGCCCGGCCGAAGGCGGAGTCATTGAAGATGTAGAGCCACGTGTGGCGCCGGACCTGCTCCGTCCAGTCGCGCTTCCACACCATGTCTGGCCCCAGGAAATCGAACTCGCGCAGACCCCGGTCGATGCAAGCCCCCACCACCTCCTCCATGAGGAGCTGGCCCGGGCTGCACTCGCGAAGCTGCTCGTCGTAGCCGGGCTTCAGGAGGAAGTAGCGCCCGTCATCCTCCAGCCCGAAGTGGAAGGCCACCGCCCTGCCGTCCAGCCGCAGGAAGTACAGCGCCAGTTTCTTGCGATAGGCCGCGTCGCGCGCCAGCTCCGTGTAGAAGCCTCGCGTCGCCGAGTCCTGGCCCATGGCCGTGCCGCGCTCACCCTTCCAGCCGCTCTGCTCCAGCAGGAAGCCCTCCTCCAGCGCGCCTTCCAGGTCGAGCCCGCCGTCCACCCGCTCGAAGGTGACGCGGCCCTTCTCCTCCAGCTTGCGACGCCGACGCCGGCAGTTCGCCTTGAACTTCGCCTGGAGCGACGCCTGGTACTTCTCTCGCGTGGCGGGCAGCGGGATGTACGGAGACTGGAGCGACTCCCAGGCCCCCACGGGCATGTCCGCGCTGTGCGCGGCCCCGTGCAGCCGCCACGCCGCGCCGCCGTCCGGCACGTCCGTCAGCCGCAGCACATCCCACCCGCCCCGCGCGCGCAGGTGCGCCAGGAACAGGGCCGCGGCCACGTCCGGCTCACGGGCCAGCACATCGAAACGACAGGAGTGCGCGTTGGCCGCGCCGGAGAGCTGACGCACCGGCACGCCGTACAGCGTGGTGCGCTCCTCCCACAGCGGCAGCGCCGCGCTCAGTTGGCCGTCCTCGTCCCGCAGCGTCAGCACGCGCAGGCGCGAGCCGGGGGCGAAGTTGTCCAGCCAGATGCGAAGGAACTCGTGCCGGTAGAACACCTCGTGGGAGGTGGCCTCCACCAGCGCGTTCCACTCCGACTCCAGGGCCATGAAGGCCGCGCGGTCGCCGACTTCGACGACCTGCGGCCCGGGGCTGATCAGGGTTGCTTCCATGTTCGGGCGCCCAAGGTGGTGACGGGGTGGCGTGGCTACAAGCCGCTGCGAGCCATCTTCAACAGGCAGGCGGCGACCTTGCGGCTGTCGTGTCGGATCCTGGACCCCTCCTTGAGGAGGTCGGCCCGCACCGGCACCACACCCGCGGCGATCAGCTCGCGCGTGTCCACGTCCACGGGGAACGAGCCCCGTCGGCCGTACCGCCGCATCGCATCCGGCGTCGGCAGCGTGCCGTTCACCAGCACCGCGTCCAGCACCGGGCCCACGTGGTCTCTGACCGCCTGCACGTGGTCCAGGCACGACATGCCGTCCGTCTCACCCGGCTGCGTCATGAGGTTGGACACCATGACCTTGAGCGCGCGCGTCTCCTTCAGCGCCTGGGCCACGCCGTCCACCAGCAGGTTGGGCAACAGGCTCGAGTACAGCGAGCCCGGGCCAATCGCCACCAGGTCCGCGGTGTAGATGGCCTCCAGCAGGCCCTCCACCGGCGGCGGAGAACGAGGACTCAGCGACACCTTGCGCACGCGTCCCTGCGCCTTGCAGATGTTGCGCTCGCCCACGACTTCGGTGTCGTCGTGCATCTGCGCCACCAACTGCACGGAGGCCAGCGTGGACGGCAGCACCGTGCCCCGCGCGCCCAGCAGCTCGCCGGACATGCGCACCGCCTCCATGAAGTCGCCCTTCAGCTCCGCCAGCGCGGCGATGAGCAGGTTGCCCACCGCGTGGCCGGCCAGGCCCCGGGCTCCACCGAAGCGGAACTGAAAAACTTCCTTCAGGGCGCTGCGCCCGCCGGCCAGCGCGACGAGGCAGTTGCGGATGTCGCCCGGAGGCAGCGCGCCGTGCAGGCGACGCAGGCGGCCGGAGCTGCCCCCGTCGTCGCTCATCGCCACCACCGCGGTGATGTCCACGCCCGGGTCGCCCGGCTTGGGCTGCGCGCGCTTCGCCAGCCCTCGCAGCACCATGGGGAGCCCCGTGCCGCCGCCGATGGCGACGATGCGCGTGGGTCGCTCCAGGTGCGGCTGCAACAGCTCGTTGCGGTCCCTCTCCCGTTCCTGCTCACGCTCCCGACGGGCGCGTGCTTCGTCCCAAGACTCCGGGAGCGGCGAATCCATGTCCATGCCCACCATGACCCAACCC
>NZ_JABXEM010000392.1:0-7500 GCF_013372595.1 Myxococcus sp. AM011 | reverse complement strand
GGCGCGGGGTGTACCTCGTCTTCGGCGCCGTCATGGCCTACTCGGCGCTGGTGATGCTGCGGCGGATGAATTCGACGGAAGTCGCGCCGGTGCCCGAGGACGCGCTGGCGGACCGGCTGGGGCTGCACGGCAGCTACTGGGACGAGTCCATGGGCCGCGAGGTGGACTACCGCGTCACCCGGCCGTTGGCGGGGCTGGGGTTGATGTACGTGGCGGGCACGGTGAGCGGCATGCTGGGCATCGGCTCGGGCGCGCTGAAGGTGCCCGCCATGGACCTGACCATGCGGCTGCCGCTGAAGGTCTCCACGGCCACCAGCAACTTCATGATTGGCGTGACGGCGGCGGCCAGCGCGGGCGTCTACTTCGCGCGAGGGCACATCGACCCATTCATCGCCGGCCCCGTGTGCGTGGGCGTCACGCTGGGCGCGTGGCTGGGCTCGCGGCACCTGATGGCGAAGGTGAATGCGTCGTGGCTGCGCGCCCTCTTCGTCTGCGTGCTGCTGTGGGTGGCCTTCGAGATGCTGCGCAAGGGGTGGTCGTCATGAGCGAAGCGCCGTCGTCCGAGCCTCGTCCCCCGCCGCCCGCCAGCGTCACGCTGCCCGCGGCGCCGGAGGCGGTGCCCCTGGTGCCGGAGCTGCTCATCAGCGACTTGCTGCGCTACGGCGTCCTCGTCAGCCTGTCGCTGGTGACGCTGGGCACGACGGTGACGTTCTTCCGCCACCCCGACTATCTGGTGTCGTCCGAGGCGCTGGAGCGTCTCACCGCGCCGCACCCCGTGCCGCACGGGCTGGCGGACGTGGTGGCGGGCGCCATGGCCGCGCGCGGACAGTCCTTCGTCATGGCGGGGCTGTTGGTGATGATGGCCGTGCCGGTGATGCGCGTGGCGCTGTCGCTGCTCATCTTCCGGCAGCAGAAGGACCGGCTCTACGTGGCCATCACCACCGTGGTGCTGACGCTGCTCCTGGTGTCCTTCCTCGTGGGCGCGGCGGAGGGCTGAGCCCTTCACTCGTCCGTGTCGTAGCGCTTGAGCGCGCGGCCCGGCGCGGCCCACCAGACGAGCTGGAAGCCCGCGTCGTCCCCGGTGGACCGGAGCGCCACGGCGGTGCCCTTGCGCAGCTTCTCCGGCGCCTGCGTGTCGTCGCCCAGCGCGAGCGCGAGCGCCTGCTCCAGGGACGGGTTGTGGCCCACCAGCGCGAAGCCCGGCCCCAGCTCCCGCGCCAGGTCGACGATGCGCCGCGCGCCGCTCCTGCGCGGCACCAGCGCGGGGTGGACCTCCACGCGCGACAGGCCCAGGGCCTCGGCGAGCAGCTCCGCCGTCTGGACGGCGCGGACCAGGGGGCTGGTGACGATTCCCCGCAGCGGGGTGAGGCGGGCCAGCTTGCGCGCGTGCTGGCGGAAGAGGGCGCGGCCCTCCGGGGTGAGGGCGCGGGCCTCGTCACCCAGGACGTGGGTGTCTTCGGCCTTGGCGTGGCGGACGAGCAGCAGCGGCAATTCGCGAGCGGACATGGTGGCCTGCCTCAACCACCGGCCACCCGTCCGGGCAAGCAACGTCCTGGCGACAAACCTCAGCCGTCCAGGTCGTTCAACACATCCAGGGGCAGCGGCGTCGCGTCCGTCACCGTGCCGTCCATGTCCGTGGGCAGCGAGGTGGGGTCCATGTCCGGAGGCGCGCGGCCCTCCATGGGCACCGCCGCGTTGCGGATGGGGGCGCCCGGCGGTGGCCGCAGCACGGGGCCCGGAGGCGGCAGGCCGGAGTGGCGGCGCGCGGCCTCCATCAGCGCGTTGTGGTGGCGGTAGCGCGCCTCCACCAGCTTGTGGATGAGCAGCGGTCCACCCGGCACCCGGCGCGCGGTGAGGGCCTGGGTGGCCTTGCGCACGGGGTAGCGCACCCGGCGAATCTGCACGCGCCAGCCCTTGGGCGTGTACGTGAAGACGCCGTAGGCGGGGCGCAGGTCTCCGTCGCGCGGAATGCCCGCGCTGGCCACGTCGGCGATGAGCATGCGGCCCACGCGGCGGCGGTAGGGGAAGTGCAGGTGGCCGAAGGCGCATGCCGCCGCGTCCAGGTGCGCGAAGTAGCGGCGCACCGCGACGTCATCCAGCGTGGGGTCCAGCGACTCCTCGAGGTTGCGCGGGTTGGCGTGGCAGACGAAGAGGTCCTGCCCCTTGCGCGGCGTGTAGCGCACGGAGAAGGGCAGGGCGCCCAGTTGACGCAGGTGCGCCTCGCCGAGTTGATCTCTCGTCCAGCGCAGGAGCTCCGTCTTCCAGTGGTCTCGCTCGCGGTACGCACCGCCCAGGTAGTTCCCGGCGAGGTAGCAGTCGGTGTTCCCCATCAGCACCGAGTCGCA
This sequence comes from Myxococcus sp. AM011, assembly GCF_013372595.1. NCBI lineage: Bacteria > Pseudomonadati > Myxococcota > Myxococcia > Myxococcales > Myxococcaceae > Myxococcus > Myxococcus sp. AM011. Next base: position 5,155 of record NZ_JABXEM010000392.1, on the reverse strand, counting down.
GCGGTCGAACAGCAGGTCCACCGTCTCGCGAGGGTGCGCTCCGCGCAGCGCGAGGTCGCCGGCGGCGACGATGTAGTCGGGCGCCACGGAGCGCGCGATGTCCTCCAGGACGGCCTCGCAGGCGGGGAGGTTGCCGTGAATGTCCGCGAGGATGGCGACCCGCATGGTCGTGCCATCCTACCCCGTCGCAGACCGAGCGGGAGCCGCCTGGGGCAGAAAAATGGTGAAGGTGCTGCCCTCGTTCGGTTGGCTCTCGACCTTGACCTCGCCGTCCATGGCCTGGAGCAGGTGTTTGACGATGGAAAGACCCAACCCGGTGCCTCCCATGTCCCGGCTCCGGCCCTTGTCCACCCGGTAGAAGCGCTCGAAGATGCGCGACAGGTGGCGCGGTTCAATCCCCACCCCGGTGTCCCGCACCCGCACCACGCACCGCCCGTCCTCACACGCTCCGTCCACGTCCACCCGCCCCCCGGCGGTCGTGTACTTCACCGCGTTGTCCAGGAGGTTGAGCAGCACCTGCTCCACCGCCCGCGGGTCTCCCACCGCCACCAGCCCCGCTGGGACGTGGAGTGAAACCACCTGTCCCTTGCCCTCGGCCTTGGGGCGCACCGTGTCGGCGGCCCGGGCGGCGGCCTCCGCCAGCGGGACGTCGGTGAGCTTCAGGCTCACCTGCTGCGACTCCAGGCGCGACAGCTCCAGGAGGTCCTCCACCAGCTCGGACAGGCGCTCGGACTGACGGTGGATGATTTCCACCATCCGTGGAGCCACCTGCGCGTCACCGAGCGCTCCGCCCTGGAGCGTCTCCGCGTAGCCGCGGATGGCGGTAATCGGCGTGCGCAGCTCGTGGGAGACGTTGGCGACGAAGTCCTTGCGCACCTTCTCCAGCCGGCGCAGCTCGGTGACGTCGTGGAAGACGGCGGCGCTGCCCGGCAAGTCGCGCCCCAGTGGCGTCACGCGCACGGACAGGGTGCGGGGGAACAGGCCTTCCAGGTCCAGCTCCAGGTGGGTGGAGGCCCCCTCCAGGCAGCCGCGCATGACGGCGTCGTGGAGCTGGTCATCGCGCAGGACGGCCAGGGGGCGCTGCCCGACGATGGGGGCGCCCGTCTGGAGGATGTTCCGGAGCGCGTCGTTGTGGCGGACGACGGTGCCCTCCGCGTCCGTCACCCAGATGCCCTCGGCCATGCTGTCCAGCACGGCGGTGAGGGTGCGGGACTCCTGGGTCAGCTCCGTGTTGCGCGCGGACAGGCGGGTGTGGAGCGTGTCGATGGCGCCCTCGAGGCTGGCCACCTCCTCCAGCCGGTCCGGGTCCGGCGCCGAACCGCCGCTGCCCTCGGCGCGGCCGCGCGTGCTGCGCGCCAGCCTGTCCAACTGCCGTTGCAGCGCGCCGCGGCTCAGGCCCAGCGCCATGAGGGAGCCCGCGAGGGTGATGAGCGCCACGGGCACCGCGGCGCCCGGCGTGCCCAGCATGGCCACGAGCAGCCCGACGAGGGTGGCCGGCAGGAGCAGCGGCAGGAGCGTGTAGCGCAGGGGCATGAGGCGGAACGCCTAGGGAGGACTGAGCTTGTAGCCGACGCCGCGCACCGTCTCGATGATGTCGCCCGCCGGGCCCAGCTTCTCCCTCAGGCGCTTGATGTGCGTGTCCACCGTGCGGGTGTGGATCTCCGCCTGGATGCCCCAGACGTCGGAGAGGAGGATTTCTCGCGTCTGCACCCGGTCACTGCGCTCCAAGAGCGTGCGCAGCAGGCGGAACTCCAGCGCGGTGAGGACCACCTCCACGTCCTTCACGCGCACCTGGTGGCGCGAGGTGTCCAGGAGGATGTCCCCGGCGGCGAGCACCTGTGCGGGCCCCTCGTCGGCGTCGCCCCGGCGCAGCACCGCCTTGACGCGCAGGAGCAGTTCGCGGACGGAGAAGGGCTTCACCACGTAGTCGTCAGCGCCCAGCTCCAGGCCCTGCACGCGGTCCGACTCCTGGCCCTTGGCGCTGACGATGATGACGGACGTCTTTCGCAGCTCCGGGTCCTGCTTGAGCATGCGCAGCACTTCGCCGCCCGCGATGTCCGGCAGCATCATGTCCAGGAGCAGCAGGTCGGGGGGATTCGCCCGGGCGCGGGCCAGGCCTCCGGCGCCGGTGTTCGCCGACTCCGTCTCGAAGCCCGCGGCCCGGAGGTTGTATTCGACGAGCCCGGCGAGGTCCTGCTCGTCCTCGATGATCAGGATGCGCGTCATAGGGTCCTCTGGGATGTCCTCTGGTGGCTCGACGGAAGGAGGTGTAGCGGAAAAGGGGCCGTGAGCGTGGGTGGCATGGGCACCCCGAGGGCGAGGGCGCCGGCTCGCTCAGGGAGAGATGGACGGGTCGCAGGACTGCTCGGTCAGCACGAGAGGCGCGGCGACCACCGGCACGTTGTCGCCGGAGTTGACGACCTTGAGGTAGTTGCAGGAGCTGCCGAGGAAGCGCGACGGCGAGCCCACGGCGATGGCCTCGATGACGAGCGCGTAGTCGCGGCCCACCGGCACGTCCACCGCGAGCGTCTGGCCCGCGCCGTTCTGCATCGCCGTCAGGTCCACGGTGAAGCGCAGCGCGCGCCCCTCGTTGCCGCGCGGATCCTCCAGCACCACCAGGTCCTCTCGCTTCACCTGCGTGTTGAGGCAGGTGCGCTGCAGCTCGGTGCAGCTGCGGCGCGAGCCGTCCTTCAGCACGCTCACCTGGAGCGCATGGACCTCGCTGGCCACCGCGCGCGACATCGTCACGTCCAGGCCGAAGCGGCCGACTGTCTCGGAGTCATCGGGGCCGCACGCACAGAGGACGGCGGCGAGCGGCAGGCACTTCAGGAGGCGGAGGCTCATGGCTGGGCGGGGTCCACGCGGATGGTGATGGGGACGCGGCCGCGGTCCTCGGAGGAGGAGAGGGCCACCACGCCGGCGGTGCCACCGATGGCCACCGCGCCCACGGCCACCCAGAGCCAGGGGCTCTTGTACCAGGGGCGTCCCTCGGAGGCCTCGGCGGCGGCCGCCGTCGAGCGCTGCGGTGCCACCTGGAAGAGCAGCGGCTGGAAGGAGTCACCCCGGCCGGCGAGACGGCGCTGCGCGGCGTCCACGACTTCGAAGTAGTACTCCACCTGGTAGGGCTCCGGCTCCACGGGCACGTCGTAGGCGGGGACGACGGCGCGGAAGCGCTCCTTCTCGCCACGGTCCTTCACGAAGTCCACGGAGTTGTAGGCCTGGTCTCCGGCGCGCCGGTAGAACAGCCGCGCGCGGGCACCCAGCGCCAGCTCCTGGATGGTGGCCTCCACGACGATGGGCTCGCCGCCGGGCGGGTCCGGAATCGGGTCCACGTCCAGCGTGACGGGACGCACGCGCCGGCTGCGGATGTCCTCCTTGATTCGAGCGTAGAGCGCGCGCAGCTTGGGCGGCGCGGTGCGGGGCAGCTCGTAGTCGGGCCGGGCCTGGAGCAGCTTTTCGTAGGCCTCGCGCGCCTGGTCCTCGTCGCCCAGGTACAGGGCGGTGAGGCCGAGCAGGCGGTAGAGCTCCACCAACTGGTCGTCGGTGACGTCCGGGGCGTCCAGGCCCGCCTGGAGCGTGCGGCGGGCCTCTTCGAACTCGCCGTCGTCAATTTGCTCGCGGGCGCGGGTGATTTCTGGGCTTGCTGGCCCGAGCTGGGAGAGGGCGGGCGCGGGGAAGAGGGGACGGGCCAGCCCCGGTGGAGCCAGGAGGCCCACGACGAGGATGAGTGCCCCCACGCGCAACGGCAAATCGTGCCTGTGCATCAAACCGACCCTAGCAAAGCGTTGTCTGGAGGATCCACGAAGGCCACCCCACCGGTGGTGACGGCGCAGTGACATCTTCGCGGTGCTGTTGAACCCGGGCGTGTTGACGGTGGAGGGGCCGCCCTCTATGTTGCCCGCCCAATTTTACCTGGATGTCGCGTAAATGCTCGTAAAGGTTGAACAAATTCATGAGTCGGGGCTGAAGCTGGACGAGCCCATCTCGCCGGAGCTGCTGGGCGCCGCGCTGGAAGGGACGGCGTCCGGGTTGGACACCGGCTTCCGGGCCACGCAGCCATCCCAGCTCAAGGCCACGCTGCGCAGGGTGAGCGGCGGGGTGCTGCTGAACGGCAACTTCACCGTGCACGTCACCAGTCCCTGCAAGCGCTGCCTGAAGGACGTGGAGCTGGCGCTGCCCGTGGTCTTCTCGCTGAACCTGGTGCCCGAGTCGATGGTCCGGGGCGACGACTTCAAGGACGACGACGAGAAGTCCATGGAGAAGAAGGAGCGTCAGCAGGGGGAGACGGGCGGCTCGTTCGAAATCGATGGCGTGGACCAGGAGGTCTTCAATGGGAAGACCATCGACCTGGACCCCATCGTCCGAGAGCAGCTGCTGTTGGCCCTGCCGATGAACCTGGTCTGCAAGGACGACTGCAAGGGCCTGTGCTCGCAGTGCGGCACGAACTTCAACGAGGCCCAGTGCCAGTGTGACACGAAGCCGGTGGACCCCCGGTTGGCGGCGCTGAAGAACATCAAGCTCGGCAACTGACGTCCGGAGAGGACGCCGGCCCCGCCGGGATTCGGGGCCGGAAAAGAGCAAGGGCCGCGACCTCCGATTGGAGAGGCGCGGCCCTTCGTGCTGCTCGACGCCCCTCTTCAGGAGCGTCACTGGCAAGGCCTCAGGCCCCGGCTTGGGGCAGCAGCTCCCGCCCCTTGTACTGGCCACAAGACGTGCAGGCGCGGTGAGGCATCACCGGCTCCTTGCAGTTGGGGCACTTGGTCACCTGCACGGCGGTGCGCAGGTTGTTGTTGCCAGCGCGACGAGTGTCACGACGCATCTTCGAAGTACGCTTCTTGGGGACGCCCACGGCTCACCTCTGTCTCACGCGCTGTGCCGGGGTCCCCGGCTGCCTGCGCAACATGTCGGTCAACACCGGCCTGGAAGCAGTCGCGACGAGCTCGCGTACTCCCGGTCCGGCTTGAAAGGCGGCGGACCCTAGCGGCTCATCAGGCCCGAGTCAATGCGCGTGTACTGCCCAGTCACACCACGACGTGTCTCGGGGCCGCCCGACCGCCAGATACCTCACGCGGTCCGCCGGGACAACGCTGGTGATGGGCTCTTTTCTGCCCGCCCCCGTGGATCATCCGAACCCGGGAGCCTCCCACCCTGTCTC
>NZ_JABXEM010000391.1:0-7582 GCF_013372595.1 Myxococcus sp. AM011 | reverse complement strand
GGTTTGACCTGGGGGATGGTGGGAGCCCGGACGGGGATGCCACCCGGAGGGGTCAGCGCCACGCCCGTGCGCCGGGACAGCTCGCTCTTCACCGCGTTGATTTCCGCGTTGGCGCGCTCGTAGATGTCCTGGACGGGGTTGCCGCCGGCGCGGGCCACCTGACGGCGCAGGGCTCCCAGCTCCGTCTCCTGGGCCTGGAGCTTCTCCTGGAGCGAGTCCACCTCCGACTGGAGCTGCTCCATCTCCGCGGCCATCTCCAGGACGGCATCGGTCTGCGAGGCGGCCTTGAGTTCCTCGGTGGCCTTGAGCAAATCGTTGCGCTCGGCCTCCAGGGAGGTGAGCCGGGCCTGCTGCTCCTTCACGAGCGGCTCCAGGCGCTCCCGCTCGAAGCGGTCCTTGAGGAGGTCCTGCTTCTCGGCCGTGAGGGCCTGGGCCTGTTCCTGGAGGCGCGTCAGCTCGGTGCGCAGCGTGGTGAGTCGGTCGGACGTGGTGCCGTCGCGCTGCGCGAGCTGGCGGCGGGCCTCCTCCAACGACTCGGAGGCACGGGTGCGCTCGGCGCGCTCGGAGTCGAGCAGGCGGACCGCGTCCGTGGAGGCGGTCTCCAGGGCGGTGATGCGGCCTTCCAGTCGGACGCGGGCGGCCCGGGCGACGGTGAGGTCCGATTGGAGACGCTCCCGTTCGGACTCGGCGCGGGTCAGACGCTCCTGAAGCGCCTGGAGCGCGGTGGCGCTCTCCGTCGTGGAGGACTCCAACTGGGAAAGGCGGGCTTCGAGCGCGGTACGCCGGGACTCGAAGTCGGTGGTGGCCTCCGCGAGCTTCGCGGTGTGCTCCTCACGCAAGGCCTCGGCGCGAGCCTGGAGCGCGGAGAGCTGGGAGTCGAGTTCGGCGCGGCGGGCCTCGGTGTCCGCGAGGCGCGAGGCCAGCCTGGCCTGGGTCATCCGCTCCGCTTCGAGCCGGGACGCCAGCTCGGCGCTGTCCGTGCGCTGTGCCTCCAGCAGTGCCGTCGTCTCCGTGAACCGAGCCTCCACTTGCGCTCGCTCGGCGCGCTGCGCTTCGAGCTGCGACGTGGTCTCCGTGAGGCGCGCATCCAGCGCGGACTGCTCCGCGCGGTGTGCCTGGAGCTGTGTGTCCGTCTCGGTGAGTCGAGCCTCCAGCGCGGCCAGGGCCGAGCGCTGCGCCTCGAACCGCTCCACGGTCTGCGTGAGCCGAGCCTCCAGTTCCACCTTCTCCACGTGGCTGGACTCCAGCTCGGTGCGCTGACGTTCGAGATGCGCGGTGAGGTCCGCGGACCGGGCCTCCCAATCCGCGCGGGCCTGTTCCAGCGCCTCCGTGGCCTCTCGCAGCCGCGCATCCAGACTCGTGGAGCGCTCCTGCTCCACTCGCGCCGACTCGGTGGCTCGCGCCAGCTCCGCGCGGGTGCTCTCCAACGCGGCCCGCTCGGTTTCGAGCGAGCTCTCCATCGCCGTGGCCTTGCCCGCGAAGCGCCGCGCCGTCTCGAGCTGCACCATGAGCAGCTCGGCGTTCTCGCGCTGGGCGACCAGTCGCTCCCTCGCGTCCACCAGCTCCGCATCGAGTCGGGAGAGGTGCATCCCCCGGTCGTGCAGCGCGGCCATGGCCCGTTGGAGCTCCATGCCCAGGCGCATCACTTCCTGACGTGCCGCTGCCAGGTGCGTCAGCTCGCCACGCAGGTCCAGGACCTCCTGGCGCGTGGTCTCCAGCGTGGCCTCGGTGGCTTCCTGCGTCCGCAGGCTCTCCCGAAGCTCTGTTTCACGTGCGGTGGCCTGGGCCTGAAGCTCTTGCAGGGCCCACTCCCGCTCGGAGAGCGTCGCGTCCACCGCGCGCTTCGCCGTCTCCGACTCGCCCAACGCCTGCTCCACGGACGCCAGTCGCGCCCCCATGGACTCCGCGTCGGACAGCCGTGCATCCAGGGTCGTCCGCAGCTCCCGCGCCGAATTCTCGGCCTGGGCGCGTTCACCCTCCAGGCGCTCCACGCTGGCGCGCAGCGCCTGCTCGCGAGACTCGGAGGCCTCGCGCAGCTCCGTCAGGGCCTGCTCGCGGGCCGCCAGCTCGGCACGCACCTGGGCCAGCGCCTCGCGTTCGGACTGAAGGGCCGCTCGCGCTTCGGCATGCGTCTCCCGCTCCCGGGCCAGCTCGGCACGTGCCGCTTCCGCGCCCTGCTGCTCCGTCGCCAGCGCGGATTCCGACACCGCGCGGGCGGTCGACTCAGCGGACAGGGCATCGCGAGTGCGCGTCAGCGACGACTCGACCTCCGCGCGCACCCTCTCTTCAGTGGCCAGGGCCTCACGCGTGCGCGCCAGCGAAGCTTCCGCCTCGGCGCGCGCGCGCTGCTCCCCTTCCAGCCGCTCGTGTACGCGAGCCAGTCCGGCCTCGCCGTCACTGCGCTCCTGCCGCTCGGTCTCCAGCTCCGCGCGAGCCGCGCTCAGCGCCTCACGCTCCGCCGTCAACGCGGTCTCGACTCGAGCCCGACCTTCGCGCTCCGAGACGAGTTCCGACTGGAATCGGGTGACGGTCTCGGACAGCTCGGCCGCCAGGGCTTCGCGCGCCTCACGCTCGGAAGCGAGAGACTGGCGCGCCTCCGACAGAGACGCCTGGGCCTGGGCCTCACCCTGCCCTCGGGATTCGCGCTCCGTGGCCAACGCCTCGCGGGCCTCGACGAGAGCCGCTTCGGCCCGTGCACGCTGCTCCGATTCCGCCTGGAGTCGGACCTGGGTCTCCGTCAGCGCCTCATCGGCGCGTGTCCGCAGCGCCTCGACTTCCTCGAGCCGTGCGCGAGCCTCGGTCAGCGAGGCCTCGACGCGAGCCTTCTCCTCGGTCTCCGCCAGCAGGCGGGCTCGTGCCTCGGCCACCGTCGATTCGGCGAGTGAGCGCTGTTCGGCCTCGAGCTGAAGCAGGGTCCGGGCCTCGGCGAGTTCCGTCTCGACGCGCGCCCGCTCCTCGCCATCCTCGTGACCACGGCTCCGGGCCGCGGCCAGCGCGGTCTCGACACGCGCCCGCGCCTCGGCCTCGGACTGGCTCCTGGCCTGCGTCTCGGCCAGCGTCGCCTCGACTCGTGCCCTCTCCTGGGTCTCGTCCTGGAGGAGTGTCTGGGTCTCGGCCAGCGAGGTCTCGACTCGCGCCCTCGCCTGGGTCTCGCCTTGAAGGAGCGTCTGCGTCTCGGCCAGCGCCGCCTCGAAGCGCGCCTTGGCCTCGGCCTCGGACTGGCTCCTGGCCTGGGCCTCGGCCAACGCCGCCTCGACCTGCGCCTTCGCTTCAGCCTCCAACTGGCCCCGAGCCTGTGCCTCGGCCAGTGCCGTCTCGACGAGCGCCTTCGCTTCGGCCTCCGACTCGCTCCGAGCCTGTACCTCGGCGAGCATCGCGGAGACTCGCGCCTTCGCCTCGCTCTCTTCCTGGATGCGAGCCTGTGCCTCGGCCAGCGTCGCTTCGACGCGCGCCTTGGCTTCCGCCTCTTCCTGAAGACGGACGGTGGCATCAGCCAGCGCCGCCTCGAAGCGGGCCTGAGCCTCCGTCAGCGTCGCTTCGGAACGACTCCGACGCTCGGCCTCGGCCTGGAGGCGCGCCTGCGCTTCCGCCAGCGTCCCCTCGACATGGGTCCGCTGCTGCCCCTCTCCGTGAAGCTGTCCTCGAGCCTCCGCAAGCGCCTCCTCGGCGCGGGTGCGTCGCTGAAGCTCGTCCTGCAACTGGACCTGAACGTCCGCGAGCGCCGCTTCCCAACGGGCCCGGCGCTCCGTCTCGGCGTCCAGCGCCTCCTTCGACTGGTGGAGCGCGTGTCGTGCCTCGGCGAGTCCCGCCTGGGCCTCGGTGAGCGCGGCCTCCGCGGTCTCCCGACGCTCCTGCTCCGTCTCCAGTTGCGCGCGCAGGGTCTCCAGCGCGGAGCCCGACTTCAGGCGGCCAGCGCGCTCGGCCTCCAGCGTGGCCTGGACCTCCGCCAGCGAAGTCTCCAGCGCGGCGCGGCGCTCCACCTCCGCATCCACCGCCTCACGGGTCCGAGCCAGGGTGGCCTCGGCCTCGACGAGCCGCTGTGCCGCGCTCTCCAGCTTGCCGCGTGAGACGCGCAGCGCGTCCTCGACAGCGGCGCGCGACTCCCGCTCCTGGTCCAGCTCTCCGCCCACGCGAGCGGCAAGGGCCGCCGTGGCGTCCCGCTCCTGGTGCGCCGTCTCCAGGTCCGACTGCACGGACTGAAGCAAGGTCGCCAGCTCCTCCGCGCGCTCGACCTCCTCGCGACGGGAGCGGCTCAGCGTGGAGACCTCGGCCTCCAGCTCCACCACACGGCGGACCAGCGCCTGGCGCTCCTCCTCCAGCTCCAGCTTGCGCGCCTCCGTCTCCGCGCGAATGGCGGCCTCGGTGCGAGCCTCGTCCGCGAGCGCCTCCGCGCGCACGCGCTCCGACTCCAGCACGCCTTCCAGCGCCGACAGCCGGGCCTGAAGTCCGGAGCGCTCCGTCTCCAGGGCCCCCGTCAGCCCCGCCTCCACGCGAGCGCGCTCCTCCTCCAACGCGGTGATTCGCTGGCCGGCCTCGTGGAGCGCCTCCTCCAGCTTCCGCGCGGTGGCGCGAGCGGACGCCTCGCCCTCCGTCAGCGCCTCCAGCTCGGCCCGCAGCCGTGCTTCCCGCTCCCGCGCGGCGACGAGCTCCGTCTCCTGACCACGCCCCTCGGCCTGGAGCGCCGCCAGCCGCTCCTCCGCGTCCCGTCGAGCCCCTTCGGCCGACGACACCCGCAGGGACGCCTCCGTCAGCTCGCGAGCCGCGCGCGCCAGCTCCGCTTCCCGCACGGACAGGGCCGCCACGGCATCGCGCGCGGCTTCCTCCGCCCGAGCCGTGCCGTCCTTCAGATGCTCCACCGCCGCCAGGGCCGACGAGTACTGCTCGGCGATGCGCAGCTCCCGCTCCCGGGCCGCGTCCGCCGCGCGACGCCGGTCCTCGGACTGCTCTCCGGCGCGCTCCGCCAGGAGCCGGTCCTTCTCCCGGTCGATGCGCAGCGTGGTCAGCTCATCCTGGAGCTCACGCACCTGGGTATAGGTCTGCGTCAGCCGCTCCCGGGCCTCCTCCAGGGAGGTGGACAGCTCCTCGCGGCGCGCGCGCTCCAGCCGGAGCGACTCCTGCCCCGCGAGCACCTGGACCCCGGCCTCCGCCTGCACTCGCTGCGCGGCCTCGACCTCCAGACGCTGCGCCGCCAGACGGCGGTCCGCATCGCCCAGCCGCTCGCTCGCGACCTGGAGCTCCAGCTCACGTCGGCGCAGCCGTCCCGCCAGGTCATCCCGCTCGCGCTGCGACTCTGGCGTGCCCCGCGCCTGCTCCAACTGCGCGGTGAGCCGAGCCACCTCGTCCCGGGTCACCTCCAGCACGGGCTTGAGCGAGGCGACTTCCGCCTCACGGTCCGTCAGCTCGGTGCGAAGCCGCGTCAGCGACTCCTTCAACCGCGCGCTGCGCTCCTCCCAGGACTTCGCGCGCGCCACGACTTCGTCCAGCTTGCCCCGCGTGAAGGCCAGCGGCTCCGGCGGGAGCTGCACCCAGGTCGGGTCCACCGAGCGCGCGGGCTCCTGCCCGGCGACGACCACGAAGTACGCCGCCTCGCCGTTCTCCACGAGCGAGCCGTCCACCTGGAGCCCCTCGCCCCGCTCGAAGGCGAGCTGGTACCCCAGCACCGGCGACTGCGTGGCCACCTCCACATGGGGGAAGTGCACGTTGAGCGCATCCAGCAGGAGCCCGTAGGTGGGCGGGACATTGCCTTCCTCCGCCTCCACCAGCTGCGGCAGCGCCAGGCCCGCCACGTTGCGCAGGCCGCCCACGAGGAAGCCCTGCTTCGCCACCAGCCGCGCCAGCTCCGCGAGGAGCTCCGGGGCCCGGACGTACGGCGCCAGGTCCGCCACGAGCACCACGTCGAAGCTGCCCGGCTCGAAGTCGTCGTAGATGTTGGCGCGGTAACGCAGCGTGGGCCCACCGTGCGCCTTCTGCGCGGCCTGCACCGCCTTGATGTCCTCGTCACAGGCGACGACAGCCCGGGCTCCCCGCTCCAGCAGGAAACGCGCGCTCTCTCCTCCGGTGGAGGCCACCGCGTCGACCTCCAGCACGCGTCGACGCGCGAAGAGGCTCTCGGCGAAAATGTAGCGGGGCAGCAGTTCACTGGGCCCCATGCGACGGAATGTGTGATGCATGGGTGTGTTCGGGGGTGGGAGTATAGCCGTGGGCCTCCGCACCCCAAGGAAAGCGCCAGGGGCCGAAATCAGCCCGGCGCCCGGACGTCAGGAGAGCAGGCGACATGAACGGATCAGCACAGCAGGGCTTTGGCTATCGGGCACGGCGGACCTTCATCAGGCTGCTCGTCTTCTTCCTCATTCTCGGACTGGGCGGCGGAGTCGTGTTCCTCCTGTCCCAGCTGAACTCACGCACCTTCACCCTGGCGTCCGTGGACAGCCAGCTCGTGGTGATGAAGGGCCGCATGGCCCCCATGGGCTCCGTCCCCTACCGGCCCGGAGACCCCCGTCTGGCGGACGCCTACGCCCCCATCCCCCTGGAAGGTCAGGACGTCGGCTCCCTCATCCTGCGCAGCTTCACCGAGCGTGACGAACTGGACCGGGCCCTCTTCCCGCTCCTGGAGTCCATGGCCCGCCCCCGAATCGCCTCCGAGGAGCCCCCCAAGGTGGAGCAGGGCCTGTACTACCTGCGCCGCGCGGAGAAGCTCTCCGGCGTCACCGAGGAGCAGCGCCTCACCCTCCAGCGGCTCATGACCGAGGTGGCCTACTTCCAGGCCCGCCAGAAGCTCGAGGATGCCCGGAGGCTCGTCAGCGACGCCCTGGCCCAGCTCAAGCTCGCCGCGGAGAGCCAGAGCCGCCACGCGCGCAGCGCCAACCAGATGCTCTCCACCGTCGCGCCCCCCGCCCGCGCGCTCGAGGAAGCCCTCCGCCGCGCCGTCCACACCTTGAGTGGACCCCAGGAGACGCCCCGTGAGATGCCTCCCGAGCCCCCTGTCCAGTCACCCCCACCCGCACCTACACCGACCTCGCCGGAGGCCCCCACGGAGGGTGCCACCCCGACGCCGCCGGTGGATTCGGGGATGGATTCGGGCACGACTCCCTGAGCAGGGTCCGGGGGGCCCGTCCTCCCAGGTTCGATTCCACGCCCCTGACACGGAGTGTCCTCCAGTTCGTCACCGACTGTCATGAGCAGAACGTGATGCGGGGCGTTGGAGATCGATCATAGATTGCAAAGGACGGACCTACTCAGGCACTAGATCTCGCGTTGACACCAACGGGAGCCCCCAATACCTTGTGCCCGGTCGACGACGCCCCACTCGTCTGGCGGCGTCCCACGGGGCTCAGGGAGGGGTTGTGGTGTCCTTACACACAGCAGTCTACCCCGCATGTCACCTGAGCCTCCGGGTATCCTCGAGACCGTAGGCCCGCGCCAGTAAAGCGGGCCTTCCCCCTACACATCCGTGCAGTTATTGGTGGCCCGGGAATCCCCTCCCAGGGCAAGCTCCTCGCTTGTCCTCGTGGCCACGCCATTGCCCTCGTTTGGAGTGAGCCGCTCGTGAACTTCGAAACGCCCGTGAAGCCCGCCCCCGCGC
>NZ_JABXEM010000390.1:0-7595 GCF_013372595.1 Myxococcus sp. AM011 | reverse complement strand
AGCTGGACCAGGACGCGTCGGGTGGGCGGGGGCCGGAGAACATCGTCTGGAACCCGGGCTTCACGCCGCCGAACGGCACGTATGACATCTGCCTCAAGGCCGCGGGCTTCTCGCCGCTGCCGTCGTCCGAGAACCCGGTGCCCTACTCAGTGACGGTGAAGCGCGCGGGGCAGGCGGACCAGGTCTTCACGGGCGTTGCCACCAGCTCCGACGTGGGGTCCGCGTGCTACCCGTGCCACCCGTCGTATATCGGGTCCATCATGTATCCGAGCGGTGTCAGTGGCGGCGGCGGGACGCACTGCCCGCTGTGAGTTGACGGTGGTTCCCCGGTGGGCGCGCGAGCCAGGTGCTTCGCGCCCACCGGGGGTCAGTCGTACTCGAAGCCTTCGTAGTCGAACGCGCGCTCGATGGCTTTCAGGTCGGCCTCGGTGCCTCCACACTCCTTCACGACGTCGCGCCAGCGGGCGGACACGGTGGCTTTCATCTTGTCGATGAGGCGGGAGGCGTCCTCGCGGGACATGCGGAACCGGCCGCATTCCCCACCTCCATGGCCAGGTCCCGCTCGGTGCTGGCCTGTGGCATGGGTGTGAGGTCATAGGCGGGAGACAGGCTCCATTCCGAGCCCGGGGCAATCAGCGCATGGTTGCGGGGATGGTCATCCACGTTCGAGATGAGCGCGTTGAAGGCCATCCGCGAGAACAGCTCGCGCAAGTCTTCATCGGGATTGCCCACCCAGCGCGTCAGCTCATCGGCCAGCCGGATGTATGACCATTTCGAGCGGTCCAGTGGGTTCTCGTCGGCGCGGAGGACGGTCAGCGCGCTGACCATGCGGTGCCGCAGGTAGCCCTGCTCGACACGTCTCCGGTCGAACCGGCGCACGAGCAGGACATCGCGACCCGCGACCGAAGTGACCTGGCCGAAGGCGGCTCGCAGGCCACACTCGGCGGCGAGCCGCAACATGCCTCCCTCGACCGCGGCGTTGTTCCAGCGGTCATTGCGCGCGGGGAACTTGGCCACCCACAGCCCTTCATCATCTTCGACGACGTTCTTGGGTCGAGCGCCACCCAGCGAGCTGCCCGGGTTCACCAACTCGTCCACCTGAGGCGTTGATGGCGGAAGGCCCTGCTCGATTCGGGCTGCTTCCTCGAGCAGGCGGCCCAACTGGAGCACCTTGTTGAATTGATGAACGGGGGCGGGAGGTGTGGGGCTTACGCCAAAGGACAGCGCACCCGCGCGGTCCTCGGGGGAGTGGAGCAGGAAGTCGACTTCGGTCAGTGCCGTGCGTCCGAGCTGACGTTCGATGACCGTGCGTCCCCATGCGTCGGGCGAGGCATCTCGCAGGGCGCCGAAGATGCCGCCGAGCCTGGCTGTTTCGAATGTGCCCGAGCGCAGGGCGAGCTCGAACTTCTCCAGTTCGACCGCACGCGGATTGGCGAGGTAGCTGTTTCCGTAGACGAAGCGGCCGACGTTGTCCTGCTGGACGAACAGGCCGCAGGTGACGACGTCCAGGGTGCCTGGAAGCTGGAGATAGACGTAGCAGCGGGTCTCCTCAGAAGTCGGCATCGAGCCCTCCCGAAGTGCGGACCCGCTTCGGCTGGCGCGCCAGCTCCAGCGTCTTTCCCACCTCGTCCTTGTCGGGAGCGCCGAGGTTCTCGAACTCACGCTCGAGCCCCAGGGCCCACAAGGCCGCGAAGTAGGCGCTGATCGCCGTGGTGGGGTTGCCCGCTTCAATGCGCTGGAGTGTCCCGAGCGCGAGCCCGGTCTTCTTCGCGAGGTCCGCCTGCCTCAGGCCCCGTCTGATGCGAGCTCGCATGATGTTCTGCCCCAGGCGACGGACCGCGCGGACCACATCCAGGGGCGTTGTTTCGGGAGTGAGGTTCTGTCGGGGCATGGTTCAATCAATTGGGTATATATCGTGGTCAGATTCAATCTATGGATCTGGATCCTGAATAGCAATCGATCTATTAGGTTTTGTCCGCACGGCTTGGGCATGAAGGGATGAGCCTGCATGACTGCATGGGAGGCAGACGGGCTCGGGGTGCGATGAGCGTCGAAGAGTGCTCGCGGTCGCTCCGCATTGAGTGGCCCCCCATGTGCTCACGCCCCTCGCGGACATGCGGGGCAGCGGGACTTGGACCTTCGGACCACGACAGCATCCAGGGGGTAACGGCCTGGGGCGTTGGCGCGTGTCTCACCAGACGATGACTCAGGGCTGGTGGGCAAGAAGCCGCGGCTGCTCCGTAGGCTTTTCGTGACGGCAGTGAAGGAGCGATGGGAATTGCTCCGAAGGCTTCCGTCACGAGCCTCACGTCCGTGAGGCTTCGTCACCTCGCTAGGAGCCGTTGTCATGACGTCCACCGTCCTCTTCAAGTCCTTGTCTGGGTTGTTCCTGGTGTTGTCCCTGTTTGTCTCAGTGGAGGCGCGAGCAGAGACCGTCCTCCTCACGTGTGTCGGGGCGGAAGTCGCTGAGTTCGAGCCGGGCCTCACCAACGACGCCAGGCCGACCCATGTCTCCGCCATTGGCACCCACGGGTGTGCGGGATTGCCGCTGAATCTGCCCTCCGCGATTGTCACCACGGAGGCGAATGGCATCATTGGCTGTGGGATTGGGCAGGCGACCTCCACGATTCAAATCAAGTGGAGTGATGACACCGTGAGCGTCGTGTCGGGCACCACCGTGGTGAACTTGAAGCCGGCAGGGGAGAACGTCATCGTGCTCACCGGGACGGTGGTGAGCGGCCGGTTCCAGGGCGCGACGGTCCTGCGCACGCTGACGCTGCTCAACACGGACCCATTGGGATGTTTCACGGCGCAGGGAGTCACCGACGTCGCGGGCCCCGTCACGCTGGTGGTGACGAAGCTGTTGTGAGTCCCTCTGTTCTGGCGGTCTGAGCCGAGCGTCCAGGACTCGTTGAAGTGGTCGCGGAGGGCCGCCGCGTCGTTCCACGGCGGCCCCGACGCGCGAGCTGGACGTTCTCGACTCGTGCGCGCTCCAGGGTCACCTGGATATCCTCCGAGCGGCCACCATCCTCCTGAGTCAGTACCTCGCCTCGGCGCGCGGTCCTGACGTATCCTCGCGACCGGTCGAAAAACGGCGGACCGGTTCGGTGAGCCCCGGTCACTCCCATGGTGGGAGCGCTTGTTCCTCCTTCACGGATGAGAACCCCCGGTCTTGAGGGCATCGCCATGCCCCGAGGGTCTCACCATGAAGCTGAACCACATCGACCTGCAGGTCCCCGACGTCCAGCTCACCGCGGCGTTCTTTGAGCGCCTCTTCGACTTCGAGCACACGAGCAACCGCGCCTCCCCGGCCATCGCCATCCTCACGGACCGCGAGGGCCTGGTGCTCGTGCTCCAGCGCCTCAAGGTCCCCACGGAGAAGTACCCGGAGGGCTTCCACATCGGCTTCCTCGTCGACGATGAGGCCACCGTGCTCGACTTCCAGGCACGAGCACGCGCCGAGGGACTCGAGGTCAGCGACGTCATCCGCAACAACCGGGGGACGATGGTCTACTGCCAGGCCCCCGGAGCGCTGCTCGTCGAGGTGAGTGTCCGCCCACGCGCGCGCTGACCGGAGCACCGGCGCCGTGAGCCAAGGCGCGTCGCGTCGATGAAGCGGCGAATCCTGTCGAGGAGCGCGGCGCGTCCCAGTCCGACGTGCCCGAGACGCGGCGCGTCTCTTCGGTGAGTCGATGACGGGACTGCACGGCACGAGCATGAGGCGGGGCGGCGCTCACCCAGGGGACCCACGGCCAGGGATTCTGTGTCCGTGGAGGGGCTGGACTAAGGTGACAGGCGTGCCTTCGCCCGCGCTGTTGCTCATGCCATTGCTGTTCGCCGCCGCGCCCGCCTCGCAGGTGGAGCTCGTGTTCGGCGGGGATGTGATTCCGCACGGCGAGGTGAAGCTGGTGGCGAAGCTGCACGCGCGCACCGGAGCGGTTCCACCCGAAGGAGGGGTGGCGCCGTCGCTCAACAACGAGGGGTGGGACCATGTCTTCGGTCCCATCGCGGACGTGCTGCGCACCGCGGACGTGGGCGTGCTGAATCTGGAGACGCCCGTCACGGACAACAAGAAGGCGGTGACTCGGGAGCTGCTCTTCAACGCGCCGTCGGCCATGGCGCGAGCGCTCGCCGCCGCCGGGGTGAAGGTCGTCTCCACCGGCAACAACCACGCGAGGGACCAGCTCCCCACGGGGTTGGTGGAGACGCTGCGCCACCTGGATGCGACAGGTGTGCGCCACACGGGCACGGGCGCGACGAGGGACGCGGCGTGGGAGCCCGTCTTCGTGGACGTGCGAGGGATGAAGGTGGGCTTCCTGTCCTTCACGCGGTTGCTGAATGGCTTCAGCAATCCGAAGGATGCGCAGGCGCCGCACGTGGCCTACGTGCCGTACCCCGCGTTCCGCCTGCACCGGGGTCTCACCACCGACGAGGCAGTGGAGAAGGTGCGCTCTGTCGCCGTGCGCTGTGACGCGCTCATCGTCATGGTGCACTGGGGAACCGAGTACGCCGACTCGCCGAACGCCGAGGACCGCGAGCTGGGCCGCGAGTTGCTGGACGCCGGGGCGCTCGCGGTCATCGGCCACCATCCGCACGTGCTCCAGCCATTGGAGGGCTACACGACGGCGGACGGGCGCAAGGGCCTCATCGCCTTCTCCCTGGGCAACCTGGTGGCGAACCAGGACCGCTTCTACCTCCACGCGCCGAAAAAGAAGGGCGTGGCGGGGGACAAGCGGGACTCCATGCTGCTGCGAGTCTCCCTGGCCCGCTCCGCGCCCGGTGCGCCGGTGGTGCTGGGGGAAGTGGCGGTGCTGCCGGTGTGGATTGAGAACAACGCGGTGGGGCGCAAGGGCAAGGAGCGGCGCAACATCCAGCCGGTGCTCATCGACCGGGAGCTGGAGGCGGTGACGGAGCGGCTCGCGGCGCTGGCGGCCCGTCCCGCGCCGTTGGACAAGGCGACGCTCGCGGAGAAGGCACTCCTGGAGAAGCGACTGGTGGGCTCCCAGCACCGGCGCACGCGCATCCTCCGCATGCTGCCCGAGGGTTTCGCCGTGGCCTCCTCCGAGCTGCGCCAGCGCACGGCCTTCGTGCCGCCCGCGCCCGAGGCTCGGAGCGTGGCGACGCAGACGGCGCCGTAGCGGTGCGGCACCGTTGCGTCTGTCACGGAATGGCGTCGGCCGGCTTGAACTTGGGGTGTCGGGTGGCGCTAAGTGGGGGATTCCACTTGCAGGGAGTCCCCCATGTCCCTTTCGCGTCGTCTTCGATGGTGTTCCACCTGGGTTCTGGCCATGGCGTTGTCGTGCGTGCCGGTGGAGGAGGAGGAGGGCCAGGCGCCCGCCGAGCCCCTGGACACGGAGGAGCAGGCGCTGGGCGTGCCGGGCTTCGCGGAGCTGCACCACCACATGTTCGCGGAGGAGGCGTTTGGCGGGGGCTGGTTCCACGGCACCGTGACGGACGCGCTCACGCGGTGTGACGGCGGGTGGCCGGAGAGCGACCACGCTCGGGTGCGGATGGACCTGAGCCACCTGCTCAACCTGTGTCCGAACTCGAGCAACATCGACCTGCGCGGGGTGCCGGTGCTGTCGCAGTTGTTCGGCGTGGCAGGGGCGGTGGGCTCGGAGTTCCTGGGGAAGATTGAAGGCACGGAGGGGGACACGGGCCTGCACGACGGGCGGCGCAATCCGAACACGGAGTGGCCGCGCTGGGACACGATTGCGCACCAGCAGTCGTGGGAGGGGTGGCTGCGGCAGGCGCACCAGGGCGGCATGTCGCTGGTGGTGGTGTCGGCGGTGAGCAACGGCTTCTTGTGCGAGGCGCTGCCGCCGCAGAACCGCACGCGGCCGTGTGACGAGATGATGGACGTGGAGGTGCAGTTGCAGAAGGCGCGCGAGTTCGCGGCGACTCGGGACTGGGTGGACCTGGCGCTGACGCCGGCGGATGCGCGGCGCATCATCTCCGAGGGCAAGCTGGCGATGGTGCTCTCCATCGAGACGAGCAAGCTCTTCGGCGCGAAGGACTGGCGCGCGGAGCTGGAGCGCTTCCACGGGTTGGGCGTGCGCACGTTGCAGCCGGTGCACCAGTTGGACAACCGGTTTGGAGGCGCGGCGCCGCACAACGCCATCTTCCAGGCGGCGCAGTTCATCGAGAACTGTCACATCGACACGGACTGTGGGCTGACGGTGGGAGGGATGACGCTTGGCTTCGATGTGGATGGGAGCTGCCGCAACGTGAAGGGGCTGACGGGGGAGGGGCAGTCGCTGATGCAGGCGATGATGGACAAGGGGATGCTCATCGACCTGGCGCACCTGTCGGAGAAGGGCGTGCGGGATGCGTACTCGGTGGCGGAGCGCAACAAGTACTACCCGCTCTACGTGAGCCACGGGCACTTCCGCGAGGTGATGAACGGGAAGCTGGCGGAGAACGAGAAGACGACGCCGGCGTGGGTGGTGCAGATGTTGCGGCGCACGGGCGGCATGTTCGGTCTGCGCACGGCGCATGACGAGACTCGGACGTATACGAAGTCCGGCGTGGCGAACAACTGCCAGGGGTCCACGCGGTCGTTCGCGCAGGCGTACGAGTTCGGTCGTCAGGGCTTGAAAGTGCCGATGGCGTTTGGCGCGGACTTCAACGGGTTCATCCAGCAGACGCGGCCGCGGTTCGGAGACGACGGGGCGTGTTCGGCGGGGTTCCAGGCGGAGGCGGACGCGCAGGCGCGGCAACAAGTGTTGCAGGGGCCTGGGCGATTGGGGACGCCGTTCGACGAGCAGGGCCTGGCGCACGTGGGCCTGTTGCCGGACATGGTGAAGGACTTGAGGAACCTGGGGGTGAACACGGCGGGGCTGACGGGCTCGGCGGAGACGTTCATCCGGATGTGGGAGCGCACGTCGGTGGTGCGCACGGGGATGGCGGACGCGGCGCTGGATATCGACACGTCGGGAGTGGCGGCGTGGGTGAAGCCGGAGGACCGCGAGGGGGCGTATCCGACGGTGTGTGGGAAGCCCTATTCGCCGGACAGCAAGGAGTTGAATCAGGAGTGCAGGTTCGACGACGAGTGCTTGAGCGAGCAGTGCACGTCGGTGTTGTGCAGCACGTTCGATGGGCGGTGCGTGTGCAACGGGGACGAGGATTGTGGAGGGGTGGGGTACTGCCAGAAGGACACGCCGGGGAATCCGGCGGACAACGACTGCGTGCCGAAGAAGACGGACTGGACGTCGTGCAGTCGGGATGGGCAGTGCTTGTCGGGGGAGTGTGGTGGGTGCGCGGACACGGTGGGGTGGTGCTACACGCCGCGGTCGAAGGCGTACGGGCAGACGTGCAAGTCGGATAACGAGTGCACGACGGACCGGTGCAGCGCGGACTGTTATCTGAATCCGACGGGGAGTTGCCTGTGTGACAGCGACTCGCACTGTGGTGCGAGCCAGTACTGTGGCTGGGGGCTGAACTCGGGCAAGTGCCAGAACAAGAAGGGCCGAGGGGCGGCGTGCGGCTCCGGGCGCGAGTGCCAGTCGGGGGAGTGCCGGTGGTCCTTCACGTGTAAGTAGGCGTCAGCCTTGGGGATGCTGGGGGCGAGGAGCCCCTGGCGTCCCGGGTGCGGG
>NZ_JABXEM010000038.1:0-54010 GCF_013372595.1 Myxococcus sp. AM011 | reverse complement strand
GACCAGAACCGCGCGTCCCCGAGCAGGTACGCGTAGTTCCCCAACCCCACGAAGCGCCGCTCACCGAAGACGAGAATGAAGCGGTGCAGGCTCAGCCACACCGCCGCGAGAATCGGATACAGCGCCACCGCCGCGAGCACCAGCACCGCGGGCGCCACCAACCAGTACGCCTGTCTCCGCTCCCGCTCCAGCGAGCCTCGCGCGCGCCCCGGGCCCACCGGCCCTGGCACCTGAGACGTCATCGCGTCGTCTCCGCCCCCCGCGCTCATCGCCCCTCCCCCATCAAATGGTCCACCTGCTTCTGCGCGCGCCTCAGCGACTCCTCGGGCGAGCGCAGGCCCGCCACCGCCGCGGAGAACTCGCTCTGCAACACATCTGAAATCAGGTTGTAGTACGGCGTCACCGGCCTCGGCTTCGCGCGCTCCGCCATCTCCCGCAGGCCCGCGATGAACGGCGAGCTCTGTTTCAACCTCGCATCGTCGTACACCGCCGCCCTGGGCGGATTGCGCGCGTAGTGCACCGCCAGCACCAGGTTCGCCTCCGGCGACGTCAGATGCGCGATGAGCTTCGCCGCCAGCTTCCGCCGCTCCGGCGACACATGCGCATTCACGGCGAGTTGATACCCGCCCAGCGTTCCAAATCCCGGCTCGCCACTCACCGTGGGCAGCGGCGCCATCCCCACCTTGCCGCGAATGGGCGAGCCCTCCTTCTGCGCCTCGCTCCACGCATACGGCCAGTTGCGCATGAACACCGCGCGCCCCTCCTGGAAGATGCGCCGCGCCTCCTCCTCCCCAAACCCCATCACCGTCTCGGGCGACACCCCACTCACCAGCAACCCGCGCAGATACGCGAGCGCCTCGCGCGCCGCCTCCGTCTCCAGCAACACGCGCCCGTTCTCCCCCATCGCGTGTCCGCCGTGCCCCCACAGCGCTTCAAAGACATTGCAGCTCAAGCCCTCGTACTGGCGGCCCTGCCACACATACCCCTGGATGCCCGGCACCTTCGCCTTCGCGTCCAACGCGAAGCGCACCAGCTCCGCGTACGTGCGCGGCGCATGGGGCACCAGGTCCGTGCGGTAGTACAGGACGCCCACGTCCAGGTACCAGGGCACCGCGTACGTCCGCCCCTCCACGACGACGGCCTCCACCGGCCCCGGCAGGAACTCCTCGCGCAGCCGCTCCGGCGGGAACTCCGCCGACAGGTCCGCTATCCACCCCGCCCGCGCGAACTCCGGCACCCACACCACGTCCGCCACCAGCACGTCGAAGTCCTTCGCCCCACCCTCCAACGACGTGAGGAAGAACTGGTGCGCCAGGTCCGACGAGTTCGGCAGCGCCTCGGTGACCAGCTTCACCCCGGGGTTGGCCTTCTCGAAGCCCGCGAGCAGCTCCCGGAAGGGCTCCGGAGGTCCCCACAGCGGCTGATACTTCAGCACCAGCCGCGTGGCCCCCGCGCCGTCACGCCCATCCTCCGAGCCCGAGCCGCCACTCCGCCGGCACCCCACCGACAGCACGCAGACACCCAACACGAGCACGACGAAGAACGAGCGGACCATGGGTGCCGGCAGTCTCCAGCCCCCCACCCCACCGTCAACCCACGCTTCGGCCCACGGTTCTCACCCCAACACCCTGTTTCTCCTCGCGGCCAGCCCACACCGGGCAATTCGGGCCCATCTGGAGAAAAACGTCCCTCTGGAACTCCAGGGACCAAACCCAGTGCGTCCGTTTGCCTTCACCCCAGGAACGAGCGTTATCCTTCTGACAGGCAGGACTTCTGGGTGGGGGATGCAATGGCGGAGAAGCCTCGGGAGTGGAAGTACGGCGCGCATCGGGTTCGCATCGAGCCGCCAGACATCGCGGTGGCGACCTTCGAGGGTCCCATCACCATGGACGACGTGAAGCGCACCTCCGAAATCTACAAGGAGGTCTACGACATCCTCGGCCCCTACTACATCCTCGCGGAAATCGGCCGCTCCCAGATTGAGGCCGCCGGCCGCCGCTACCTCTCCGAGAACAACCGCTCCGAGTGGTTCAAGGGCTGCGTCTACGTCGGCGCCGACATCGTCCAGCAGACCTTCGGCAAGGCCATCTCCCTCGCCATGCTCTTCACCGGCAAGTCCAGCTTCGAGACCACCTTCGTCAAGACGCTCGACGACGCCCGCGCCTGGGTCCTCCAGAACCGCGCCCGCTCCCAACGCAAGGCCGGCTGAGACGCGTCTCACCGTCGTGTGAAGTCCGACCCCCTCTGTCTCCTTCCAGACCCGGGCCCCGCTGAAAGTCCTGGTTTGGGAGGGAAGACTGGATTCTCGCTCCCGGTGGCCCTGGGCGGTATGCTCGCGCGGTCAGCCCAAGGGAGCGCCCATGCAGCAACAGGAATGGAAGTTCGGTGCCCACCAGATTCGCCACGAGGCCCCAGACCTGGTGGTCGCCGTGTTCAGCGGCATGCTGAACCTGGAGGACATGAAGCGGGCCGTTGAAATCTACGGCGACGTCGCCAAGAGCGGCGGCTATTACATGATTGCCGATATCGGCAACTCGCAGCTCCAGGCCGAAGCGCGCCGGTACCTCTCCGACAACAGCAAGGCGGAGTGGTTCAAGGGCTGCGTCTATGTCGGCGCGGACATGGTCCAGCAGACCTTCGGCAAGGTCATCTCGCTGGGCATGTTCCTGACGGGCAAGTCGGAGTTCAAGACGGAGTTCGTCAAGACGATGCCCGAGGCCCACGCCTGGGTGGAGCAGCAGCGCCGCGCCAACGTCCGCAAGAGCGGCTGAAGCGGCCTCACTCCCGCCGTCGTCGCCATCCGCTTCACCCATCGCGGTGGCCCCTCCGGGGGCCCCGCCGCCTCTCCTGTCCCGCCCCGCATGTAACCGGGTTGAGCCCTTCCGAGGCGCTCCCCGCACGCAAAGTGTCCACTGGATTTCCCAGAGTCCGAGTCGATGCGACATTTGCGCCTTCGGCCAACCCCCTGAAATCACGCCCCTCCAGCCGACGCTGAGCCGCTCCAGTGACGCACAAGGCCAGTTTCACTGAAAAAATCGCACCCTACTGGTGCGATAACTGGAAATTGAGGTATAGGCGGTCATTCTGGAGCCCCCATCGCGCCCGGTTTTCCAAGTCGGGCTCCGGAACCGGCTGTGCCCCATGCCTCAACCAACCCTTGTCCGAGCAGTGAGCTGGGGGGGCCCGCGCTCGAACTGCCGAGTGAGTCCATGCCCGTAACGGTTCAGAAGCAGGAAGAGACCGGTGTTCCGGCCCATGCCCCCGCGGCGCCTCGCTGCCCTCACCTGGGCGCGCAGTACAACCCCTTCGCGGGACCCCACGTCGACAATCCCCACCCCTTCTTCGAGAAGCTGCGCAAGGAGGAGCCGGTCAGCTTCAACCCGATGCTGAACATGTGGTTGGTGAGCCGCAACGACGACATCCTCCAGGTCCTCAAGGACACGGCGCGCTTCTCCAACCGCGACATGCTGTTCAGCGGGACGACGCTGACGGAGGAGGCGAAGGCCATCCTCGGCGAGGGCTTCCCGCTGGCCCACGTGCTCTTGGGCATGGACCCGCCGGACCACACCCGGCTGCGCAGGCTGATGAACCGGGGCTTCACCGCGCAGCGCATCGCCGGCATGGCGCCGTTCATCGAGAAGCTGGCGCGAGAGATGGTGGGCAGCTTCGCCCAGGACGGCCACGCGGACCTGGTGGAGCAGCTGGCGTACCCGCTGCCCGCCCACGTCATCCTCGGCGTCATGGGCGTGCCGCAGGAGGACGTCTGGAAGATCAAGCGCTGGAGCGCGGACTGGCAGCAGCTCACCTTCGAGCACGTGCCGCCGGAGAAGCAGCCGGAGCTGGCTCGAGGCGTGATTGAGTTCCAGAAGTACTGCGTCCAGCTCATCGAGGCGCGCCGCGAGGAGCCCCAGGAGGACCTCACCAGCTACCTCGTCGAAGTCGAGGCGAACGGCGAGGCGCTGACGGTGCACGAGCTGGTGATGGCCATTGGCGCGTCCTTCCTGTCCGCCGGCCACGAGTCCACCACGGCGATGATGGCGAACACCTGGAAGCTCGCGCTGGAGCACGGCATGTGGAAGCGCCTGCGCGACAACCGGGAGCTCGTCCCCAAGTTCATCGAGGAGGGCTGCCGCTACGACTCCGTCCAGCACGCGATGATTCGCACCGCCCTGGAGGACGTGGAGGTGGGCGGCATCAAGCTCCCCGCGGGCTCACGGCTCCTCATGCTGTACGCCGCCGGCAGCCGGGACGAGTCGCTCTGCCCGCACTCCAACAAGCTCGACGTGGACCGCGAGAAGCCGCCCCAGCACCTCACCTACGGCCGTGGCACGCACTTCTGCCTGGGCGCGCCCCTGGCCCGGCTCCAGGCCCAAATCACCACCAACATCCTCCTGGACGCCCTGGAGGACCCGCGCATGGTGCAGGGACAGGACCATGGCACCTGGCAGAGCATCGTCCTGCGCCAGATGCGCCACCTGAAGGTCGAGTGGACGCCGTCCACGCCCAAGCCTTAGTCGCGGGTACGGCATTCGGCGCTTCCCGCGCACCCACATCCATGTCATGAGCCGGGCCCTGGAGACCTTCATCGTCTCCAGGGCCCTTCGCATGTCTGGGGCCTGACTTCAGTGGACCCGACCCGCCCACAGGCGGTCCACTCGCACCCGGCTTCCGGCAAAAGTCGGAGTCAGTGTCGACACCCATGGGGTTTCGGCGGACTTCACTTGGCTGTTTGAAACGGGCGTGCGTACGTTACGGAGAGAAATTTCTTGCCATACTGGCCGTTTTCGCGAGAAAGAGTCCTTGATTACCCCGCTTGCTCGTAAAGACGAAGGAGCCCCCTCATGTACGCCGAAGTCGTTGACGAAGCGGATGTGCAGTTTGCGCGACGCGTCGACAGGCAGGCCCTGGCAAAAAAGACCCGGGAGATGTCCCAGGTGAACAATGTGCGGGCGCTGTGCGCGCTCGGCACTCAGTGGCTCGTCATTGTCGCCGCGTTTGCCGCGGTGGTGTGGGTGGACCGGTGGTGGGCGTGGCCGATCGCCGCCCTGGTCATCGCCACGCGGCAGCACGCGATGCTCGCGCTGATGCACGAGGCCGCGCACTACCACTTCCTGTCGAACCGGAAGGTGGGCGACGTGGTGGCGGACTTGCTGTGCGCCTTCCCGCTGAACATGACGACGGCGGGCTACCGGCACCAGCACATGGAGCACCACCGGTATGTGAATACGGACAAGGACCCGTACTGGGCCTCCATGCAGCAGGACCCGTCCTGGCACTTCCCGCGCACGCCGGTGAAGGCGGCGGCGGTGTTCCTGGGCGATGCGCTGGGCCTGTACGCGCCGAGCCACCTCAAGGTGGTGATGCCCTGGACGTACTGGGGTCGGCTCCTGGGTGGCGCGAAGCCCAAGGTGTCCGCCGCCGAGCACGTGCGCTACGTCCTCTACGTCTCCGCGCTCATCACCGTGCTGGTGACGACGGGCGCGTGGCTGCACTGGCTGCTCCTGTGGGTGCTGCCGACGACGACGGTGATGATGGCCTTCTTCCGGATGCGCGCGCTGGGCGAGCACCCGCTGGACGCCGAAATCAAGGGCGACGAGACGCGCGAGACGCGCGACGTGAAGGGCACGCTGCTGGAGAACTTCTTCGTGGCGCCGCTCAACTGCAACTACCACCTCACGCACCACGCCTTCCCCTCCGTGCCCTTCTACAACCTGCCCGTCATGCACGAGGAGCTGGACAAGGCGGGCATGCTCGAGGACGGCGTGAATCGCTTCGACACGTACCTGGGCAAGCACAACAGCCTGGTGCAGTACCTCACGCGCAAGCCCGAGGGCTCCAGCGAAGAGACGCTGGCCACCACCACGCCGCCGCCGTCGCAGGGCGTGCGGATGCCGCTGCACTCGTAGGGAAGCAACGACGCGCGCATCGCCCTGGCGAGCGAGGCGTCGGTACCTGTCAGTCACGTCGGGGTGGGGGCCCCGAGGCGGATTGACGAAGGACCGACGGAACGCCTCACGGGAAGCGGCGCAGCGACGTCCACGGGAAGGGCTTCCAGAAGGGCGTCGTCACCGCGTCTGAGTCGAGCGGGAACCAGGGCCCCACGGAAGTGTCTCCCGAGGAGAGGACATGGAAGTCCTGGGCGGGCATGAAGCCTTGACCCAGCAGTGCCACGCGGCGGCCCCCCGCGTCGGCCGCCAGGTCCAACACCAGCACCGTGTGCCCCGGGCTGCCGCCCAGCACGAAGAAGTCCCCGGGACGCAGAGCGTCTCGCGCGGGATGATTCCTGGCGCCCTCCA
Organism: Myxococcus sp. AM011; assembly: GCF_013372595.1. NCBI lineage: Bacteria > Pseudomonadati > Myxococcota > Myxococcia > Myxococcales > Myxococcaceae > Myxococcus > Myxococcus sp. AM011. The sequence goes on along the minus strand of NZ_JABXEM010000038.1, from coordinate 47,714 downwards.
GCGACAACGTGCCCGCGTAGGTGAAGACCAGGTCCAGATACGAACGGAACGCCGCGCGTGAGCTGTCCGCCGCCGCGCTCCGCGCCCACGTCACCTTCGAGCCGTTGATCCGCGCCCTGTCACCTTCCGCGTACTTCGGCCACGAGGCCAGGTGTCCGCTGGTGAAGCGGTAGGCGATGAGCTCGCGCTGCTTGCTGGACCACAGCCACTCCGCATGCAGCCGGATGATGGAGTCCGCGCACTGCTGCAGGTTGGCCGAGCCGATATCCAGCTCCGCCACCGCCGCCAGCCGCGCATCGTCTCCGGGCAACACCTCTCCGCCCCGGAAGTGCAGCACGGGCGTACCTTCCGCGCGCAGGGGAAGGCCGCGCAGCCACGCGCCGAACGAGCCCGCCTCCAGCGTCACCCGCGTGTAGCCCTCCGGCGCGGGGATGGCGGCGTCCAGTGGACGGACCTGGGCGTCCTTCGACAACCAGGCGTAGCGCGCCAGCTCCTCGCGCGTGGCGGCGCGAGGCTCCACGGGCACCGCCTGCTCGGGAGCCCGTGAGGCCGCCGTCGCGAGCACCGTGCCCCGCAGGCGAGTCTCCAGCGGGGCAGCGCCCGAGACGCCCGACCACAGCAGCGCCAGCAGGCAGGCCCGACCTGGCCAGGTGGAACCGGTGCGCGGTGGAGAGGACGGCTGGAGGGAGGGGCACTCGGGCGCAATCACGACGGGGAGACTCCAGGCAGGTGGGAGCGGCGCTCCGGATGGGAGGATTGTCGCCGCCCGAAGGTTCCCTCGTGGAGTCCATTTCAGGAAAGGCGCGCGCGCATGGTCGCCTGCCCTGCCGACGCGGCGATGACCGACGACTCGACGACACCCCGTCCCCCGCGGCAGGTGCGTGATGACGGCCGAGCATTACCTTCCAGAGAAGATGCGCCGCCAGGCGAGCCTCGTGCTGCTCAACATCCTGTCGCTGTCCCGCCTGCCCATGGCGGTGGCCTTCATCGTCGAGTCCGACGTGAGGGTGCGCGCGGCGCTCGTCATGCTGGCGGCCTTCTCCGACTTTCTCGATGGCTGGATTGCGCGACACAAGGGCCTGGCCACGCGACTGGGCGCGCTCATCGACCCGGTGGCGGACCGCGCCTTCATGGTGACGGCCATTGTCGTCTGCTACCTCGACGGCCTCATCGCCCTGCCGGAGGTGCTGCTGCTGATGGTGCGGGACATCGGCACCGCGGTGGGCTTCATCGTCACCCGGCTGGTGCCGAAGCTGCGGCAAGCGGAGCTCAAGGCGCGGATGCTCGGCAAGGTGGTCACCACGCTGCAACTGGTGACGCTGCTGTGCGTGCTGTTGTTTCCCCCCGCCGTGCGCCCGCTCGTCGCGCTCATCGCCGTGCTGTCGCTCGCGTCGGTGGTGGACTACACGCTCGCGGTGTTGCGGTCTCGAAAGGTGCCCCGGAGCGCCGAGCGGCGCCCGGATGAACACGGGCCGCGAGGCACGCCCGTGCCCACGGCCCGCGAGTAATCGATTCGGTGTGAGCTTCAGCCCGGCGGCGGCGCGGAGTCCTGCGACTCCGAGAGCCCCAGGGCCCTGTCTCGCTCGGAAGATGCGGCGGCGCGCTCGCCCTCACTCATCTCCGCCCAGACATCATCCAGGTCGTCCAGCAGCGCATCCTCCTCCGGTGAGCCACCTTCTGGATGCCGCGCACGCACATTCTCGAACTTGCGCAGCAACGCGCGGTATCGGTCAAAGGCCGTCATGACGGGAACCTCCCTTCGAGCGACGACGAACCTGAACGGGAGCGACTGACGCGCCGCTCCCACGCCTCACCTGTTCGGGTCCTCCTTCCGGACCACCGAGATTTCCACCGTCTCGTGCTCACCCACCATGTCCACCACCGCGTTGACCCTGTCTCCCGGGTCCAAATCCCTCAAGGCAATGCTCTTGCCGTTCCTCAACACGCGGGTGCGCGGAGTCACGTCCAATGTCAGCGCCTCGCCGTCGTCCTGCGCGAGGACGAGTTCGGGAGGCTCCACCGAGCGCACCGTCCCCGTGAAGGTGGCCAGCACCACCGCCGTCCCCGTGGGCGCGGGGACGTTGGTGCCCGCGGGCGGCACATCGTTCTCCACCTGCCGTGCCCCTGTCCCGGCCGTGCCCGAGCCTCCCGTGCCGCGCGCCTGGGCCTCCGAGCCGTTCGGCTCCCGCTGAGCCTGGGTGCCATTCCCCGCGCCGCCCGTGCCCCGCTGGGCCTGAGCGTTCACCTGCGCACGCAGCTTCGCGACGTCCTGCTGGAGCTGTCGCACCTCCGCGCGCAGGCCGGACACGCTGTTCCACAGCTCGGACACCTCGGCGGGTGTCGGCGTCTGCGCGGGCGCCTTCGCCGCTTTCGGCGCCTCCTGCTCCGACTGGGCCTTCGCCGTGCAGCCCTGCGCGCACAGCATCAGCGGCAGGCTCGCGACCACGACCGCCATCCAGGCAACCTTCCCTCGCATGTGTCACGGCCTCCCTTCGTCTTCACAAAGGTGGGGCCTGCCCGCTCACGGACAACCGGCACGGCGGCGGGCAAGCGCCCCAGGAGCAGGCCAGCGGGCCAGCGCTGGACGGCTCGCCTTTTCGGGCCTCCCGAAAATCACCCTGAAACTTTCCGAGGCCTGGCCGCACTCCGTCCGGTCATCATTTCCAGGAGTCGTGTGTGAGCAAGCCATCCGTCTGGGTGAGCCTCGTGGTGGGGCTCGTGTTGGGTTTCGTGGGAGGCCGCACGACGTCGGCGCCCGCGACCGCCGCCGCCGTCGCCAGGGGTGCCTCCGCCCCCGCCGCCGCGGCTCAGCCTCCCGCGCGCCAGCGCCCGCCCATCTCTCCCGTCGTCTACAAGGTGCCGGTGGATGGCTCGCTCATCCACGGCGAGGAGACGGCGCTCGTCACGCTGGTGGAGTTCTCCGACTACGAGTGCCCCTTCTGCGCTCGCGGCCACGCGACGGTGAAGCAGCTCCAGAAGCAGTATGGCGACAAGCTGCGCGTGGTGATGAAGCACCACCCGCTGGAGGACATGCACCCGCGCGCCAAGCCCGCCGCGCTCGCGGCCCTGGCGGCCGGAGAGCAGGGGAAGTTCTGGGAGTACCACGACGTGCTCTTCGCGAACCCGCGGGCCCAGTCCGACTCGGACCTGGAGCGCTACGCGAAGGAGCTGGGGCTGGACGTCGCGCGCTGGAAGCAGGACCTGGCGGCCCCGAAGCTGGCCGACCGCATCCGCCAGGATGACGCGCTGGCGAGGCAGCTCGGCGCCAACGGGACGCCGGGCTTCTTCGTCAACGGCCGATTCATCAACGGCGCCCAGCCGCTGGAGGTCTTCACCCAGGTGGTGGACGAGGAGCTGAACAAGGCGGAGGCGCTGGTGAAGGGCGGCGTGCCGAAGACGGAGGTCTACGCGCGCACCATCGAACGCGGCGTGGACCGTCCGCCCGCGCCTCCCGCGCCGGCGGAGCTGCCCCGGCAGCAGGTGGAGGTGGGCACGGCGCCCTCGCGCGGCCCCGCCAACGCGCCCGTCACCGTCATCGCGTGGTCTGACTTCGAGTGCCCCTTCTGCTCCCGCGCGGTGCCCACGCTGAAGACGCTGGAGAAGGAGTACGAGGGCAAGCTGCGCCTGGCCTTCAAGCACCAGCCGCTGCCCAACCATCCGCACGCGAAGCTGGCCGCCGCCGCGTCACTCGCCGCGCACGAGCAGGGGAAGTTCTGGGAGTTCCATGACCTGCTCTTCGCCAACCAGCGGCAGTTGGACCGGGAGTCGATGGAGGGCTATGCGAAGCAGGTCGGCCTGGATGTGACGCGCTTCAAGCAGGCGCTCGACTCCGGGAAGTTCGACGCGCGCATCGACGAGGACTCGAAGGAGGGCACGCGCGTGGGCGCGGGAGGCACTCCCACGTTCTTCGTCAACGGGCGCCCCGTCGTCGGCGCGATGCCCGTGGACCACTTCCGTCGCATCATCGACGAGGAGCTGAAGAAGGCGGGCGTGGCCCAGCGCTGAGCCACGCCTTCGAGCCTCGCGTCACCGGGCGGCTTCGGCCACCGGGACGCGAGGCTTGGGGACGAGGAAGAGCAGCCGGCCCTTCTGCTTCATCATGCCGGCGGCCAGCTCCGCCTCGGGGCCTCGGCCCCAGAAGACATCCACGCGCCCCGCGCCCTTGATGGCCCCGCCCGTGTCCTGGTTGAACACGAAGCGCGACAGCGGCCTCCACTGCACGGAGCCATCCGCCATCTTCACCGGGTGGTCCGTGTGGATGAAGGCCAGGCCGCCCTTGGGGAACAGGCGCGCGTCCGTGGCGATGGAGCGCCCCGGCGTCACCTCGCGACCCAGCGAGCCCACCGCCGCGCCAGGCAGGAAGCGGAAGAAGACATAGGACTCGTTGTAGTCCAGCACGCGGTCCTGCTCGGTGGGGTTCGCGGCCAGCCATGCGCGCAGCGCCTGCATGGACATCTGCTCGCGGGGGATGACGCCCTCCTGGATGAGCAGCGCGCCGATGCTCCGGTAGGGCCGGCCATTCGACGCGGCGTAGCCCACGCGCCGCTCGCCGCCGTCATTGAGCCGCAGCGTGCCGCTGCCCTGGACCTCCATGAAGAAGAGCGACACCGGGTCCTTCACCCACGCCAGCTCCAGCTTGCGCGGACTCAGCTTGCCGCCGCGAATCTCCGCGCGGTTCCAGTAGGGCACCACCTTCTTGCCCTCCAGTCGTCCGAAGACGCGCTCCGAGGCGAAGCGCTCCGCGAAGGGCTCCAGCGGCACCTCGATGAGGTCATCCGGCGCGGAGAGCACGGGGACGCGGTACTCGTCGGTCCGCGTCAGGCTCCCTTCGAGCACGGGCTCGTAGTAGCCCGTGAAGAGCACCGTGCCGTCCTCGCCTCCGGCGGACTCGAGCAGCTCGAAGTCCTCCATCACCGCCTTCGACACGTCCAGGGACGACATGCCGTCGGTGAGTCGCCCGCGCAGCCGCTCCAGCGCGGACACCAGCGCTCCGGCTGTCACCTCGCGCGGACCGTAGACGAAGCGGTGGTCCACCGGCCGCGTGCGCAGCCAGATGAGGCTCTGGTCCAACGCGACTCGCAGCGACGCGGACGCGCCGTCGTCCACGAGCTGCACATTGCTGGAGAGCTCCACCAGCGCGTCCTGCGGACGGGTGACCGCCGGACGTGGCGCGTGCGCGCAGGAGACGCCAACGAAGAGGAGGACCGTGAGGAAGACGCGTCGAGCGGACCGGGTAGGCATGGCCCCTCGTACCTACTCCAGCCTCCGCCCTCGCGACAGCTTCAGCGCGGCGGTGCCGGGACATGCCGTGCTCCCCGTGCCGTCACCACCGCCCTTGGCCCTCGCGACAGCTTCAGCGCGGCGGTGCCGCCACCGGGGCCCGCTGCGCTTCCCTCGCGTCCACCACCACCTGGCCGTCCTTCATCACGAAGCGCACCTGTCGCAGCGCCTTGAGGTCCTTCAACGGGTCGCCCTTCACCGCCACCAGGTCCGCGAGCTTGCCCGCCTCCAGCGTGCCCACCTGGTCCTGCATGCGCAGCAGCTCCGCCGCGTTCGCCGTCATGGAGCGCAGCACATCCACCGGAGGGACTCCCGCTTCACCGGAGGCACTGAGCGCGCGCACCGTGGTCTCGCCCCGCGTCATCCCTGGCACGGCGAAGTACATGTCCGAGCCCGCCGCCAGTCGCACGCCCGCGGCCAACGCTCGACGGGTCCGCTCATATCCCTTCACCGCGAGCTTCCGGCAGCGCTCCGCCATGGCACGCCGCGTCTCCGCGTCACCCAATTCAGGGGGGAACTCGTCACAGACCTCCAGCGGCCCCACGGTGGGCACCAGGAAGATGCGCTTGCGCACCATCGGCGTCAGCACGTCATCCGGCATCGAGTACCCATGCTCGATGGAGTCCACGCCCGCCTCCACCGCCGCGCGGATGCTTTCGTCCTTCGTCGTGTGCGCGGCGACCGGGCGCTTCATGCGGTGCGCCTCCTCGACGATGACCTTCAGCTCCTCCACCGAGAGGAAGTTGTAGCCGTTGTCGACGATGACCTTGATGCAGTCCGCGCCGTCATACACGGCCTGACGCACGGCACGCCGCGCCTCGTCCACGCCCGTCACCGTCACGTATTCCTGCTCGATGAGCCCCTGCACCGGCTGCTGAATCACCCCGAACTGGCCTCCGTGCGCCGCGAGCGCGCGCGTGCACGCGGAGATGCGCGGCCCCTCCACCCAGCCTCGCTGGATGGCATTGCGCAGCGCCAGGTCGCCATTCACTCCGGAGTTGCCCACGTCGCGCACCGTGGTGACGCCCGCCTCCAGCAGCTCACGCCCCATCTTCGCGCCCAGCAAGGCCCGCTCGGCCGTGCTCATCCGCGCGATGATCAACTCCATGCTCGACCCCTCTCCGCCGTTCCCCATCTCGACGTTCAGGAGCAGGTGCGAATGGGTGTCGATGAGCCCCGGCATCAGGGTGACGTCTCCCAAATCCAGCACCCGCGTGCCCTCGGGAATGGCCAGATTGGAGCCCACGGCCTGGATGCGATTGCCCTCCAGGAGCACCACGGCGTTCGACAGGGGCTTGGCGTTCTTGCCATCGAACAGCCGCGCCGCGCGCACCGCGACCTTCGCCGGACCGGGCGCCTGGGCCCTCGCGGGAGCGGCCAGCCCCGAAGACAGCAGGACACCCACGACCAGCCACACCGCACGCCAGGAACCGAAGGTCATCGCGCACCGCTCCAGAGCGACAGGGAAGCCCTACGCTCGCCTTGCCGGAGTGCAAAAGGCAAGCACCCGCCCTTCACGCCGAGCCAGGGGTCCGCGCGCCAACAAAGCCCTCACGCGGGGACCCTCGTCGCGGCTGCCCGAGGGCCTCCACCTGGACGCGCACGTCACCGTCGAGTTGGAGCTGACCCTCGAAAAGGCTTGCCCTGGGGCCTCCACCTGGACGCGCCCGTCGCCGTCGAGCTGGAGCTGACCCTCGACGAGGCCGGCGAGGCCCGCCTCGTGGGCGAGCCCCGCGCGCCACGTGTCACGCGTAGGGGTTGTAGAACTTCGCGAACGTAGCGCGGGCGAAGTCGCCGAACGTCATGCCCGGCTGGAAGGCGCCCACGCGCAGCTCCGCCGGGTCCGTTCCCTCGGGCGGACGCAGGCGCTCCTCGTTGTCGGGCTGCATGAAGACGGCGAACGTCGAGCGGGAGATGTTGCGGCTCGCCGGGTGCGCCAGCGCCTGCACCGCGTGCGGCGTCGAGCGCAGCAGGCCGCCCGTGACAATCTGCGCGCTCTCGCCAATCTGGAACGCGAGGCAGTCCTTGGGGATGACCACCTTGCGCTCCTCGCCGCCACGAGTGCGCACGTAGAGCCCCGCCTCCGGGTCCGGCACCGCGATGTCCTGCCGCGTCGGCTCCGAGGCCCCGGGCTCCGCGTCGAAGTACATCGCCGGACACAGGCCCGTCAGCGAGCCGTGGTCGCTGTGCCAGCCGCACCAGGAGTCGCGCGTGCGCGGCGTCGCATCCTCGTTGATGGCGAAGTAGTAGAGCAGCCGCGCCTTGCACGCGCGGGACTCGCGGATGGTGCGCTCCAACTGCGCATCCGGCGAGAGCTTGGCACCCAGCCGCGCCGTCACGTACCGGTCGCACTGCGCCGCGACGAGCAGCCCCACGTCCACCATCTTCCGCCCCAGGGCCTGGAAGGCCGGGCGCAGCGCTGGGAAGTCCGGGTCCGGCCACACGTTGGGCAGGTAGTTCTCCGGGTACTTCTCCACCAGCGCCGCGTCCACCTGGGGCGAGTCGTACTGGGGATTGTTGTAGTAGGAGCCCTTGAATTCGTCGAACTGGCCGGGCTTGAGCACTTCCTTGCCGTGGCTCCAGCCGAAGGAATAGCTGCTGCGCTCGTGGACGTAGCGGTCCTTCACCTCATTGGGCAACGCGGCGAACCGGAAGCCCAGCGGCAACAAGCCCTGGCGCAGCTCCACCAGCCCGGGGATGCCCCGGACGATGAGCAGGCCAATGCCGTCATACCCATACGCGCGCTCGATATCGGCGGACAGGTCATCGCCGTCCACCAGCTTCGCGTAATCGAGCACCACCACTCCGTCCTTCGCTCCAGCCACTTCGCCGCTCATCCCGAACGCCTCGTCTGTTCTCCCCGGGCCACGAGGGAGAGGGAGGCGGCGCGCGCCGTGCCCCTCCAGGGCCATGCGGAGACCCCCAGCATAGCCGACGCCGAGCCCCGCCGCGCGCTCGGCGGGGTGCGTCAGTTCGACTGGGCCGAGCCCAGGCGCTTGAGCAGCGAGCCCAGCGCCGCGAAGTCGATGGGCTTCACCAGGTGCGCGTCGAAGCCCGCCTCCTTCGAGCGCTGCCGGTCCGACTCCTGGCCATACCCCGTCACCGCCACCAACTGGAGCCCTCCCTCCGGCCGCTGGGTGCGCAGATGACGCGCCAGCTCATAGCCGTCCATCACCGGCAGGCCGATATCCAGCAGCGCCAGCTCCGGGCGGAAGGACGGCGCCACCTGGAGCGCGCTCGGGCCGTCGTAGGTGACGCGCGTCTCGCAGCCCAGCATGTCCAGCGCCTCGGCCAGCACGTCCGCCGCGTCGCGGTTGTCGTCGACAATCAACACCCGGTGCGGCACCGGCGCGGATTCCTGTACCTTCTCCACGCTCTCGGGCACCGCGCTCGCGATGGAGAGCTGGGTCTCCACCGCGGGCAGGCGCACGGTGAAGGTGCTGCCCTGGCCCCGGCCCTCGCTGTGGGCCTGGATGGAGCCGTCGTGCTGGGCCGCGAGGCTCCGGGCAATCGCGAGCCCCAGCCCCAATCCCCCCTGCGAGCGGTCCAGCTCCTGCCGCTCCTGGAAGAACAGGTCGAAGATGCGCGGCAGCATCTCCTGGGTGATGCCGGTGCCGTTGTCGCTCACGGAGGCCACGACTTCGTCACCCTCGCGCGCGCCGGAGATGGTGATGCTCCCCCCGGGCTCCGTGTACTTCGCGGCGTTCGTGAGGAGGTTGGAGAACACCTGTCCCAGGCGCGTCGCGTCCGCGTCCAGCAGCAGGCCGTGGCGAGGCACCTCCACGGACAGGTGCTGGCCGCGCTGCTCCAGGAGCGGACTGGCCTGTTCGATGGCCTTCGCCACCACCTCCGCCAGCTCCACCCGCTCGCGGCGCAGGACGACCTTGCCGCGCGTCACGCGAGACACGTCGAGCAGGTCATCCACCAGTCGCACCAGGTGATGCACCTGCCGCTCGATGACGGTGCGCTCACGCTCCGCGCCGTCGGCTCCGCGCAGCCGCATCAACTGGAGCGCGGTGAGGATGGGCGCCAGCGGATTGCGCAGCTCGTGGCCGAGCATCGCCAGGAACTCATCCTTGGCGCGGCTGGCGGACTCCGCCTCCCGGCGCGCGTTGGACAGGTCCGTCACGTCGAAGGCCACGGTGACGATGGAGTCCACCCGGCCCTCGTCATCCAGCATCGGCTGGTAGACGAAGTCGAAGAACACCTCGCGCGGAGGGCCTCCCTCGCCGGAGACCATCATCAGCCGCAGCGAGCGGCCGATGTACGGCTCTCCCGTGGTGACGACCCTGTCCAGCAACTCGAAGATGCCCTGGCCCTCCAGCTCCGGCAGCGCCTTCGCGATGGGCTGGCCGACGACGGGGCGGTTGGCGACGAGCCGCAGGTAGTTCGCATTGGCGAACTCGAAGATGTGCTCGGGCCCCCGCAGGATGCAGATGCCCACCGGGGCGTACGTGAAGACGCGCGTCAGGAGCCGGGCATGCGCCTCCTGGGTGGCTTGCAGTCGCGCCTTGGTGAGCTGTGTCTCCACCCGCGCCAGCAGCTCCCGCGCGGAGAAGGGCTTCACCAGGTAGTCGTCGACGCCAGCGCGCAGACCCTCGATGCGCGCCTCCTCGCCAGCCCGCGCGGAGAGGACGGTGACGGGGACTCGGCGCGTGCGCTCGTCGGCGCGCAGCTCTCGCAGGAGACCAAAGCCATCCAACCCCGGCATCATCACGTCCGTCAGCACCAGGTCCGGCGGCCGGGCTCGCGCGGACTCCAGCGCCGCGAGGCCGTCCGCCACCGCCTCCACCTCCCAGCTCCGCGACAAGAGCGACGTCAGGTACGCGCGCATGTCGGCGTTGTCGTCCGCCAGGAGGATGCGCGCGCCCTTGGCGACGTTCTCCGCCTCGGGCACCTCGGCCCCCAGCTCCAGCGACTTCACCTCCAGCCCGCCCGGCAGCCAGCGCAGCGCCTCATTCACATAGGGCGCGGCGCCCAGCGCCGTGACGGACCGCGAGTCGCGCGCGCCGACATGGTCCTTGGGCAGATGGTCCGCGCCGGAGGGAATGCGCAGGGTGAACGTCGTTCCCGCGCCTTCCTTGCTCGTCACGGCCAGCACGCCGCCGTGGAGGCGGACCAGTTCGTGCACGAGCGCCAGGCCGATGCCGGAGCCCTCGTACGTCCGGGCACGCGCGCCCTGGACGCGGTGGAAGCGCTCGAAGACGCGAGGCAGCTCCTTCTCGGGAATGCCGATGCCCGTGTCGGAGACCTGGAGCTCGACCTGTCCGTCCACCCACCGCTGGGTGATGCGGATGGTCCCCTCGAAGGTGAACTTCAGCGCGTTGGAGAGGAGGTTGAGGACAATCTTCTCCCACATGTCCTGGTCGACGTAGATGTCCTCGGGCAGCGGCGCGCAGTCGACCTCGAAGCGCAGACCCGCGCGCTCCATCGCGGAGCGGAAGGCACTCGCCAGGCCCGCGGTGAGGGCGGGCAGCTTCACCGGCTCGTACCGGGCCTCGATGCGCCCCGCCTCCAGGCGGGAGAAGTCGAGCAGCGAGTTGACCAGCTTCAAGAGCCGCTGCGAGTTGCGATGAACGGTCTCCAGCGGCTCGCCGGAGAGGGTGCGCGAGGGCGAGGCCAGCGCGTCCTCGGTGGGGCCGAGCATCAGCGTCAGCGGCGTGCGGAACTCGTGGCTGACGTTGTTGAAGAAGGCCGTCTTCGAGCGGTCGATGGCGGCGAGGGCCTCGGCGCGCTGGCGCTCCTCCTCGTAGGCGCGGGCATTGGCGATGGCCGTCACCACCGGGTCCGCGGTGAGGCGGAAGAGGCCCAGGTAGCGGTCATCCAGGATGCGGCGCGGGCTGACGCCGGCCACCAGGAAGCCATACGGGTGGGACTGTCCCGAGCGCGCCAGCGGCAGCACCACCGCGCGAGTCGGCGCCGTGCCCCAGCGGCCCCCGGGAAGGTCCCCGAAGCGCGAGGCCAGGTCATCGACGAGGACCTCCCGTCCGGTGCGCGCCGCCTCGGCGAAGGGCCAGGTGCCGGGCGCATCCAGGGAGGGGGTGAAGGGGGCGCGCTTGGGCCTGGCGAGGCCCGAGTAGCCGTCCATTCCACTGGAGCCCACGCACCGCAGCTCGGTGCCGTCCTCGTCGAGCAGGTAGAGCAGCGTGAAGGGCAGGTCCAGGTCGTAGCCGGAGAAGATGGACGCGGCGGTCTGACAGGCCTCCTCGGCCGTCTTCGCGGCGGCGGAGCTGGTGGCCAGCTCTCCCAGCATCTTGAGCTGGCGGTTGTCCTGCACCTGCTCGGTGGTCTCCTGCACCGTGACGAGGACGCCGCCGACCTGGCCGACCTCGTCATAGACGGGGCTGTACGAGAAGGTGTGGAACGTCTCCTCGACGAAGCCGCGGCTGTTGATGAAGAGCTGGAGGTGCTCACTCCACGTCGCGGGGCTACCGCTCAGCACGCCCTGGGCCATGGGGCCAACGACGTCCCAGATTTCAGCCCAGACGACGGAGGCCGGAGCGCCGAGCGAGCCCGGGTGTTTCAGGCCGAGCACGGGCCGGTAGCCGTCGTTGTAGATTTGCAGCATCTGGGGTCCCCACCACAGGAGCATGGGGAAGCGGTTGCCCAGGACGACGCCCACCATCGTCTTCAGGCTGGTGGGCCAGCCGGAGAGGGGGCCGAGCGGCGTCGAGGACCAGTCCTTGGAACGGACCAGCTCCGCCATCTCGCCGCCTCCTCCGAGGTGGCCCTCCTGGAAGCCAATGGTTCGCGATGTGGGAAGGTCCGACGCGGACATCAGGGCTCGTGGGAAAAATGGAAGTGACCTGGGCTTCTAGTGTCGCGTCCACAAGCACGCAATCACCGCAGCAGCGTCCCTCCTCTCCCGAACATTTTACCGGTGGTGTGGCCGGACCCAGGGCAGGCGGGCCCGCCGTCCCAGTTGGAACAGCGAGCAGGTTTTACAGCCCACCCCTCAGATGAAGTAGTCGGGGAACAGCTCCGCGCCGGGCACGGACTGATACTTGTCGAAGTTCGTCACGCCGTCCGCGCGCAGCACGTCCTCGTCGATGCAGAAGTTGCCGGTGAAGCTCTTGCTCGGCTTGGTGAGGATGGCATACGCCGCGTCGGCCATGATGTCCGGCGAGCGGCTGCCGCGAATCGTCTCCTCACCGCCCAGCAGGTTCTGCACCGCCGCCGTCGCGATGACCGTGCGCGGCCACAACGCATTCACCGCGATTCCATCCGAGCGCAGCTCGTCCGCCATGCCGAGCACGCACATGCTCATGCCGTACTTCGCCATCGTGTACGCCACGTGCGGCGAGAACCAGCGCGCCTCCATGTTCAACGGCGGCGAGTTGTTCAGGATGTGCGGATTGCTCGAGCGCTTGAGGTGCGGAATGCACGCCTGCGAGCAGGCGAATGTCCCGCGCGTGTTGATGCCGTGCATCAGGTCATAGCGCTTCATCGGCGTGTCCTCCGTGCCGGTGAGGCTGATGGCGCTCGCGTTGTTGATGAGGATGTCGATGCCGCCGAACGTCTCCACCGTCTTCTCCACCGCCGCGGCAATCTGCTTCTCGTCGCGGATGTCCACCGCGAAGGGGAGCGCCCGTCCGCCCGCCTTCTCGATTTCCTCCGCCGCCGTGTAGATGGTGCCCGGCAGCTTGGGGTGCGGCTCCGTCGTCTTCGCGGCGATGACGATGTTGGCGCCGTCGCGCGCCGCTCGCAGGGCAATCGCCTTGCCGATTCCTCGGCTGGCCCCGGTGATGAAAAGCGTCTTCCCCTTGAGTGTCGTCATGCGGCCGGTCTCCCTGGGTGCCACGTAAGGTCTGCTTAAGAACCCCCTGGGTATAGCGATTCTCGGCCCCAAGAACACGGGCGACATGGACCGGACCCTCCCAACTCGCACCGGCCCAGGAGAGGACTCGCGATGAGCGACCACGACAGGAAGGACACCCTCACCTCGGTGATGTCCCGCCGGAGGGTGCTGCGCGGCATGGGCCTGACACTGGCGGCGATACCGCTGGTGCAGGTCCTCGCCTGCGGCACGGATGACTCGGGCACCCCAGGAACCCCAAGCTCTGGAGACACCGCCGACTCGGGCACCAACCCCGACTCAGGAACCGCCGCCACCGCCTGGGCCACCGGCGGCACCGCGGTGATGGCCGGCAACTACGCCAACCCCTTCACCGACGACAGCGGCACCACCTGCGCCCTCACCTGCGCGGCCACCCTGGGTCCCTGCTACGCGGAGACACTGGTCCGCAAGGACATCAGCGAGGGCCACGACGGCCTGCCCGTGCGGCTCGCCTTCCGCGTGCTGGACGAGGCCTGCGAGCCCATCCAGGGCGCCTCCGTCGACATCTGGCACGCCGCGCCCGAGGGCCTCTACTCGGGTGAGGACGCGAGCACCTTCTGCACCGGGGACGACCCGACGGCCACGTCCGCCCGATGGTTCCGAGGCGTGCAACTCACGGACGCCGACGGCCGCGCGGACTTCGATACCTGCTTCCCCGGCTGGTACAGCAGCCGCACCGTCCACATCCACTTCACCATTCGCGTGGGCGACGCGGAGTACGTGACGTCACAGCTCTTCTTCGACGACACGCTCAACGACGACGTCATCAACCACCAGCCGCTCTACAACACGCGCGGACCGCGAGACACGACGAACGCCAACGACAACGTCGTCTCCGCCGAGTCCGTGGGCAACTACCTCTTCCAGACCTCGCGGCAGGAGGACGGCGCCATGCTCGCGTGGAAGACGCTCATCATCCGCTCCTCGCTCGACACCGCGCAGTGCCAGATTCCGGGCGGCGGTGGAGGCGGTGGCGGCCCCGGTGGCCCTCCGCCAGGCTGGGACGGCGGCATGCCTCCCATGCCGTAGTCCGCTTCAACGAGCGCGCGGAGTCACCGAGGCTTCGCGCGCTCCAGTTCCTCCACCAACAGCTCCGACACCTTGCGCACGCGAGGGATGTCCAGCGCCGACTTCGCGCAGATGAGGTGGAGCTGGCTCTTCTTGTACGGCCCCAGGTCGACGTCGAGCGGCACCAGGTTGCGCTCCCGCTGCTGACTGAAGCGGTGCGGGGTGTTCGCCAGTGCAATCGCACCCACGCCCGCCTCCGCCGCCGCCAGCAGCACCAGGAAGTTGTCGGCGGTGAAGACGGGGGCGAAGTTCGGGATGAGCGATTCGAGCTGGGGATTGGGCGGCATCGCCTCGAACGGCGGAGCCCATGCCACCCAGGGCAGCTCCTGGAGCGTCGGCCGCTTCGGCAGCGTCGCCTTGAGGGACTTGGAGACGAAGACGCCGGTCTCCACCTCCAGCGTGTACACGCGGGTGAGGTCCGCGTGCCGCGTGGACTTCGTGCGCAGCGCGAGGTCCGCCTCCCCGCGCCCCAGGTCCGCGTAGCTCACCGACGACTGCACCTCCAGCCGCAAACCCGGGTGCTTGCGCGCCACCTGGCCCGCGAAGGGCGCCAGGAAGTCGAAGCTGACGAAGGGGCTCGCCGTCACGCGCACCAGTCCCTGGGGTGACGAGTCCGCCGACTCGGCGGCGCGCTGAAGCTCTCCGGCCCACTCCGCCATCTTCCGGGTGGGAGGCAGCAACCGCTCGCCCGCGGACGTCAGCGTCGCGCCGTCCACGCTCCGACGGAACAGCTTCGCCCCCACCTCGTACTCCAGCGCCGCCAGCCTGCGGCTCACCGTCGGCTGGCCGATGCGCAGCCGCTTCGCCGCGGCACTGAAACTGCCCGTCTCCGCGATGGCCAGGAACAGGCGCGCGTCATCCCAGGGAATATCCATATCTGGATGGCTTCATACCAAAATGGCCATTTCCCATGCACCTGCGCATCGGTACCTTGGCGTCCATGAAGAACGCCAAGCGCATCAGCCTCGCCGTCGTGTCCGCCCTCGTCGTCGGTGCCGTCGTCCTGGGAGTCGTCGGCGTGGCGTCCACCTCACACCCCCATCAGCCTTCGTCGCTCGGCACGGCGCGGCCCGTGAATGACCTGCTCGCCGTGCTGGACGAGCCCGGCCCCGTGGAGCTGGAGTCAGTCGTGTCCTCCGACTGGGCCGTGGACCGGAGCGGCCTCATCAACCTGAAGCACCCCACCGCGAAGGCGGCGAACCTGGAGGACGGGGACGAGCCCATCCAGGTCTTCTTCCACGCGCTGCGCCACCCGACGAAGGGCCTCTTCATCGTCGACACCGGCATCGAGACGGCCCTGCGGGACGCGCCGGAGAAGGCGGCCATGCAGGGCATCGTCGCCAGCGCCATGCACATGGAGAAGCTCAAGGTGCACCAGCCCCTGGGCGAGTGGCTCGCGAAGCAGCCCCAGCCCCTGGCCGGCGTCTTCCTCACGCACCTGCACCTGGACCACGTCACCGGCATGGCCGACGTGCCCGCGGGCACCCCCGTCTACACCGGCCCGGGCGAGGCGGAGGCCCGCGCCGTCCTCAACGTGTTGCTGAAGCCCAACACGGACCGCGCGCTGGCGGGCAAGGCCGCGCTGTCCGAGTGGACCTACGCCGCCGAGGCGAGCGGCCTCTTCGACGGCGCGGTGGACATCTTCGGCGACGGCTCCGTGTGGGCGCTCTGGGTGCCGGGCCACACGCCGGGCAGCACCGCGTACCTGGTGCGCTCGACCAAGGGCCCCGTGCTGCTCACGGGCGATGCCAGCCACACCCGCTGGGGCTGGGAGCACGACGTGGAGCCAGGCACCTTCACCGCCGACGGGCCGCGCGGCGTGGACAGCTTCAAGAAGCTGCGCGCCTTCGCCGCCGCGCACCCGAACGTCGCGGTGCGCTTCGGCCACCAGCACTGACGAGCAAGAAACAGCCCGCGCCCCTCCTCGAATCGAAGAGGAGCGCGGGCGAAGAAGCTCCAGCGCTGCTACGGCAGGTCGAGCGCGTGCTGCTTGAAGAAGTCCCACATGAACGTGGTGGCGTCGGGGCCGGACGGGTCGGCGAAGGGGTAGCTCGCATTGCCTCCCGGCCACGCGTGGTCCATGCCGCGAATCTCGTACTTCTGCGCCACCAGCTCACCGCCGTAGACGTAGTCCTTCACGACGTAGGTGCGGCCACCGGGGACGCTCAAGGTCCTCGTGCTCGTCGGCGTGCCCTTGATGCTGTCATTGGCCACGCCGTCATCGCCGTAGTCGCTCGTCTGGAGGAACTGCTTCACCGCCTGCTCGCCGTTGAGCGGATTGACGACGCTGTCCTCGGTGCCGTGCACCACGAGCACCGGCACCGTGCGGCGCGGCCGGCCCGAGCAGACCCACGCGTCCTTCCCCTTGTCGTCCGGCGAGTAGATGCTGCCGAAGAGCATGGCGAAGGCCGTGCCCGACACCGTCGTCGCCGCCTTGTACATGGCGCCCGCGCCCACCATGCCCGCGGCGAACACGTCCGAGTAGCAGGACATCAGCGTGGTCGTCAGCACGCCGCCCGCGGACACGCCGCCCACATAGACGCGGCGCGCGTCCACCGAGTAGCGCTGCTTCATCAAATCCACCATGCCGACGATGAGCGAAGGCTCGCCCGTGCCGCGCTCCTGGTTGTTGCCGAGCATGAAGTTCCAGCACTGCGTCGCGTTCACGAACGTCGCCTGGTTGGGATAGAGGACGAGGAAGCCTTCGGCATCGGCCTTCTCGTTCAGACGCGTCAGGCCCGCGAACTGGTCCGGGTTCTGGAGACAGCCGTGTAGCGCTACCAGCAGGGGGCGAGGTGTCCCCGGTTGGTAGCCGGTGGGGACCCAGAGTTGATAGCCCCGGGCTCCCCATGCGCCCACATAGTTGCCATGGACCCACGAGCCAGCGTAGGCGGGGGCTCCCGTGGAGAGCACCAGCCACATCGTGAGCAGGAACAGCGACCGCGAGAGTGCGACACCACGTCGATGCATCGACATCGTCCAGCCTCCTGGGTTGTGGAGCTCGGGTTCGCTGCTCGGCTCAGGCGCCGAGCGAGGTGCCGGGTGCGGCGCTGTCGACGGCGCGGAGGAAGTCCTCCACGGCGTCGGTGAGCGGACCGGGCTGGTCCAGCGGAGCGGCATGGCCGGAGTCCGCCAGGACCTGGAGGCGCGCGTTGGAGAGCAGGTCGACATAGACCTGCTTCGCGGACCGGGGCGTGTAGTCGCGCTCGGAGTGGAGCACGAGCACCGGACAGGTGATGTCCTTCAGCCGCGCCATGACGCTCCAGCCCAACAGCCCGCGCGTCGAGCGCAGGTAGGCATCCGGGTCATTGGCGGAGAACGTGGCGATGGCGCGCTGACGCAGCCCTTCCTGCTCCGGCTTGGGGAACAGCTTGGGCGCCAGCACCTTGGCCATGGCCTTGGGTCCGAAGAAGCGCAAGAGGAAGAGCCGCAGCGCGAAGTCGAACTTGCGGCGCGCCGTGCGGGCGACGAGCTCCGGGCCGCTGTTGACGATGACCAGGCTGCGCACCAAATCTGGCCGGTCCACCGCGAGCTGGAAGCCCATCATCCCGCCCATCGACAGGCCGATGACATGCAGTTGCTTCAGACCCAGCGCGTCGCAGAGCGCGGCGATGTCCTTCGCGAAGAGCGGCACGCCGTAGGCACCCGCCGGCTTCCCGCTGCGCCCATGCCCCCGAGCATCCGGGACGACGACGCGGTAAGCGCTCGCCAGCCGTGGTGTGACGAGCTCCCAGTCGACTCCGGAGGAGCCGAGCCCGTGAAGCAGCAACACCGGAATGCCCTGGCCCGACTCTTCGTAGTGGAGAGTGAGGCCTTCGAGCTGCAACGTGGACATCCTCGGACTCCAGGCGCGGAAGTGACGCAATCCACCCTATCTGAACGAACGTTCGTTAAGCAAGAGCCCACATGAGCACACCGACTCTCTCCCGGCTTCGCGCCCAGCCGGCGAGCCTTCCGCCGTCAGCACCGTCGGATGGCACCCGGCGTCGCATCCTGGAGACGGCCCTCCAGCTCTTCGCGAGTCGCGGCTACCACGACACGTCGATTCGGGATCTGGCCAAGGTGCTGGAGCTGCAGCCGAGCGCGCTGTACGCGCACTTCGCCTCGAAGGAGCACGTGCTCGCGGAGCTGGTGCGCATCGGCCATGAGGCCCACCACGAGGCGTTGCAGACGGCGATGAAGGAGTCCGCGCCCGAGCCCAGGCAGCAGGTCCAGGCGCTGGTGCGCGCGCACACGCGCACGCATGCGATGCATCCCCAGCTCGCGGTGGTGGTGAACGAGGAGCTGTATGCGCTGACGCCGGAGCTGGCCGCCCCGGCGGTGGCCCTGCGGGACAAGTCCGCCGCGCTCCTGGCGGAGGTCATCGAGCGCGGGGTGGCGCAGGAAGTCTTCTCGCCGCCCCATCCTCGCATCACCGCCGCCGCCATCTCCGCGATGGGCGTGCGCCTGCCTTATTGGTACGACCCCGCCAGCGCGCTCGACGTGGAGACCCTCGCGGATGTCCACGCGGAGCTGGCGCTGCGCATGTTGGGAGCGACGCCGGAGCGGTGAGGTTTCACGACAGTGCCGAACTCACGGCCTTCAGTCGCGCGGAAGGTTCCTGGGCGTCGCGGCTTCACCTGCTCCACCGATGTCGGGGCCTTTCGTCGACCACACCGCGAGGTCATCGCGGTGGCGCATGGAGCGCACTCAGTCCAGCAGGTGCGGATTGCGGACGATGAGCAACCCGGCCTGCACGGTGGCCACGTAGTCATTGAGGTGGCCGCCCGCGATGAGCGCGGACACGTCTCGGCTGCCACCCTCGGCCAGGGCCTGGTCCACCTTCTTCTCGCCCTGGTTGTACGCCGCGAGCGCCAGTCGCCAGTCGCCGTAGCGCGTGTGCAAGTCCGACAGCAGGGCCGATGCGGCCTGCGTCTCGCGCGCCACGTCCAGCCGTTCGTCGCGGGCCTCGCTCACTTCCAGCCCATAGCGACGCGCCGTCTCGGGAATGAACATCCACACCCCCGCGCCCCGCATGCCCGGAGCGAGTGACGGTCGACCATCCGTCTCCGCCATGTTCGTCACCGCCGACTCCACCACCGCCACCGCGAGCAGTCCCTCGGGCAGGCCCTTCGCCTTCAGCGTCGACGCCAGCGCGTCACGATGCGTGCCCAGGTTCGTCAGCGCCCGCTTCATGAATGCACGGCCCTTGTCAGTGCCGACGAGGCGGTTGAGTTGCTCCAACACCTTCGCATCCACCACGACGGCCAGGTCGCCCTTCGGCTGAGTCGTCCGGGCGAGCGCCTCCGCATCGGCTTGCGTCACCGTGCGTCCCTTCGCAGCGCCTTGCGCCAGCACGGCCACGGGGAGCAGGAGCAACGACAGCGCGGCGAGCAGCGCGGGGACGGCATGGGTGCGACGGGGACGCGGCTGGAACAGCATGTGAATCCTCCTCTGTGTGGGGTGAGACATGCCGGTGGCACCGGCGGGAACGGGCGGAGCGCCCGGGAGACGAAGCGCCGCCTGGAGCAGACAGCGCGCATACGCTTGAGCCTGGGCACGGCCACTCATGACGAGCGCCTCGTCACAGGCGAGCTCCTGGAGCGACGCGAGCCACGCCGACAGGCCATGCGCCGCCGGATGCCAGAAGAAGGCCCCCGTCAAAACCAGTCGCCCCAGGGCCAGGTGCGTGTCGCGCTGACGGTGGTGCTGAAGCTCGTGCAGCACGGTGAGCCGGAACGCCTCCGCGTCCTCCAGCAGCGCGGGAGGCACCACCACCCACGCCGACGGACGCCGTCCAAAGCGAGGGAACCACGAGGAGAACGCCGGAGTCCCCTCCTCGCCAAGCACCACCACCACGCGCCCCACCGTGCGGACCCGAGGCAGCGCCTCCAGTCGACGCAACAGCCTCCGATGCCGAACGAGCGCCCGCCCGATGAAGCACCCCGCGCCCACGAGCCAACCCAGTGACAACAGCACTCCAATGGACACAGGCACGGAAACAGCCCCGCGACTCACAGGCGCGGACGCACGCACCCCACCCGTCCACACGGCGGAGGGAAGCCGCTCCGCTTGTCTCGCCACCGAGCGCTCGAAGGTGAACAGCGGCCCCGCCGGAGTCAGCGCCCGCGCGCCCATCGCCAGGAGCGGCAACAGGAACACCAGGGCCAGCGCCCCGCGCCCCACTCGCAAGGCCTGCCTGGAGGACAACGCCAGGCCCAGCCGCGCCAGCAGCGCCAGCGCACCCCACGCGAGCAGCAACGCCACGGGCAACAGCAGCGCCACCGCGAGATAGAACGACACCAGAGCGCTCATGGCTTGCCTCCCTTGGCCTTGAGCAGCTTGCGAATCTGCTCCACCTCGTCGGGCGCCAGCGGCACCGCCTCCACCAGTCGCGCCACCAGCGCGGACGGCGTGCCATCGAAGACGGTGTCCACCAGGTGGCGCAGACTCTGGGCCTCGTACGTCTCACGCGGCAGCGTGGCCGAGTACAGGTGTCCCCGCCCCTGCTTGCGGCTCACCACCACGCCCTTCTGCTCCAGGATGCGCAGCACCGTGGAGACGGACGTGTACGCCAGCGCGCGCTCCGGCGGCAGCGCGGCCAGCACGTCCGCCACGCTCACCTCGCCCTGCTTCCACACGATGTGCATCAGCTCGAGCTCCACCGGCGTCAACGGCCGGGGCGCCTCGGGCTCGGGTTGTCTGGCCATGGAGGTCCTCCGTGGCCAGCATTACTACTAAGACCTTAGTTCTTCGTCAACTAAGCCCTTAGTTCTAATGTCCACCACCGCGTCGGCGTGTGGCGCGCTTCACCAGGGACAAGAGCTCTCGCAAGTGGGGGTCCTCCACCGGCTCCACCAGCTTCACGGAGTGTCGCCGCGGTCCCTCCTCCACGGTGAGGGTGTAGCGGCGCTGGTCGGCGCCCTTCGACGCGGAGCCACCACCACCCACCACGGCTGGCAGCTCACGGAAGCGCGCGTCGCGCAGGCCGTGCTCAATCGCCTCGGCCTGCTCGGTGGGAAGCTCGCTCAGCTCCACGCTCCTCGGGCGGGCAAGCCCCGGGAAGGCGGCGAGCCCACCCTCCTGCGAGAGTTGGATTCGGACGTGCTCTCTCGACACGGCTCAAGCTCCCGGCTGGACGCTGCCCCACTGCGGCACGGACACCCTGTCTCGCGAGACGCGGATGCCCACCTCTTCCCAGGCCTCCTTCACGGCCGCTACCTCCTCGCCGGTGCCGTACAGCCGGGTGGCGGACATGACGGTGATGCGCGCGAAGTCGGAGAAGTGGGTGTCCGGCGTGATGCGCGGGTCCCTCACGGCCTCGTACCAGATGCGGCCCGCGCGCTCCCACGCGTTGCCTCCCAGTCGCGTCGCCGCCCCGTAGAAGGCGCGGTTGGGGATGCCGGAGTTGATGTGCACCCCGCCGTTGTCCTCCCACGTGGTGACGTAGTCGCGCATGTGGCCGGGCTGCGGGTCCTTGCCCAGCACGTCGTCGTCGAAGGCCGTCCCAGGCTCCTTCATCGAGCGCAGCGCCTGGCCCTCGACTCCGTCCGCCAGGAGCCCCGCGCCGATGAGCCAGTCCGCCTGGTCCGCCGTGTGTCCGAGCAGCCGCTGCTTCACCAGTGAGCCGAAGACATCCGACATCGACTCGTTCAGCGCGCCCGCCTGCTGGAAGTACCAGAGCGGCCCCTCGTCCTCCGTCACGCCGTGGGACAGCTCGTGCGCGATGACGTCCAGGGCGATGGTGAAGCGGTTGAACAGCTCCCCATCCCCGTCGCCGAACACCATGCGGCGCCCGTCCCAGAAGGCGTTGTCGTAGCCCCGCCCGTAATGGACATACGCCTGCAAGGGCATCCCATCCCCGTCGATGGAGTTGCGCCCGAGGACTTCCCAGAAGAAGTCATACGTGGCGCCCAGGCCATCGAAGGCCTCGTCGGCCGCGAGGTCTCCGCACGGCCCCTGTCCCTCCGAGCGCACCAGCGTCCCGGGGAAGGCCTCCTCGCCCTTCAAGTCGTAGATGCTCCGCTGCCGCTGGGACTCCACCATCATCGCCGGCAGCCGGCGGACGGATGAAGACGACGCGGCCACCCGACCTCCGGCGAAGCGCAGGGCGCGGAAGGTGGTGTCCGTGGCCACCGTGCGCAGGGCCTTCACGCGCTGCCGCGGCGTGCCGTTCTCCGCGATGGAGCGCAGGAGATACGGAGGCAGGATGCAATGAATGGAATGAACGTGCCGTCTTCGCCGCGTCAACATGGGTGTCCCCCCTCGAGAACGTCTCGGTCCTCAAGGTGGAGCCACCCTCACCGCGATATGACACCCGGCACCGGGACTCCCTCGCCCCGCCAACGACAGACGTCACGCTTCACCCCGCCCCCGGGGACCGAGGGGCCCGAGCGCCCCTCGGATATCCACGAGGCCCTCGGGCGAGGGGTGCGTCAGACCCCCAGCGCGTCACGCAGCTCCGGCAGCCGCTCCGCCTTCACCGCGCCGAAAACGAAGCGGTCCGGCCGCAGCACCACCACATCCGAGTCATGCCGCGAGAACCAGTCGCCCAACTTCCCGGTGATATCCTCCACCGCCGGCACGTCGCCGCCGTCCACGCCCGTCGACTGGACGGCGAGCAGCCGCCCACCCAGGGCCTCCGCCAGCCCGCGCGCCGCCGCCACCTGCGCGGCCGGAGCGTTGGCCCGGCACAGCACCGCGAAGTCATTGCCGATGGCGTCGTCCAGGAGCACCTCCTGGCCGGTCGGCAACCGCACCTTGGGCTGGATGAAGAACGTGCCCTCCGGCGACTCCGAGGTATGCCCACCGCCCAGGTAGTAGCCGCGCTCGTGCATCGGTGGCTGCTTGAACTCGAAGTCCTGGATGAAGCGGCGCACCCGGGGGATGCGCTGCAGCGCGCGCATCACCATGTCGCGCGCGCCGGCCACCCAGCTGTTGCGAGCGAGGAACAGGTGCCCCACTCGCACGCACAGCTTCTGCACCGCCTCCACGTGCGGACGACGCTCCTCCTCGTAGGTGTCCAGCAGCGACGCCGGCGCCAGGCCCCGGACGACGCGCTGAATCTTCCACGCGAGGTTCGACGCGTCGCGCATGCCGGACACCAGGCCCTGGCCCATGAAGGGCGGCATGGTGTGCGCCGCGTCACCCAGCAGGAACACGTTGCCGTCGCGCCAGCGCGCCGCGTTGAGGCAGTGGAACGTGTAGACCTGCGCGCGCTCCACGTGGACGCGCTCGGGGTCGATGTAGGGCGCCAGGAGCTTCTTGATGGTCTCCGGACGCTCCATCTCCTCGCGCGTCTCGCCCGGCATCAGCATGAACTCCCACCGGAACTGGCCCACCGCGCCCGTCGCGACGAAGGCGGGGCGATTGGGGTCGCACACGAAGCGGCACAGCTCCGGCGCGTCACCCTCCACCCGACCGGACACCGCCAGCCAGGGCTCCCCGTAGGCCTTCCCCGACATCTTGATGCCCAGCGCCTTGCGCACGCCGCTGCGCGCCCCGTCGCACGCCAGGAGGTAGCGCCCGCGCACCGTGCGCACCTCGCCCGTCTGCGACAGCCGGTAGCGCACCGTCACCCCGGTGCCGTCCTGCTCCAGCGCCTCCACGCCCGCCCCCACCTGGAGCTTCACGTGGGGGAAGCGCGCCATGCCGTCGCGCAGCACCCCCTCCACCAGCGGCTGGTGGAAGAACCACAGCGGCGAGTAGCCGAAGCCGAAGTCCGCCGTGCCGGTGTGCACCTCCGCGAAGCGCTTGCCCGTCTCGCCCACGTACTCGGCGAAGCGGTTCTCCCTCATGTCCTTCTGGAGCTCCGGGCCCAGCCCCGTGGCCTGGTAGATGCGCAGCGCCTCGTCATCGCAGGAGAAGGCGCGCGGCTGTCCATGCGGCGCCAGGTCCTGCTCCAACACCAGCGTCCGCACTCCCAGGGAGCCCAGCAGATTGCATGTCAGGGCTCCCACAGGACCGCAGCCGCTGATGATGACATCAACCTCCATGTCGGCCTGCTGCTTGTCACAAACCATGAGAGCCCCCGGGTTCATTCAGTCTGGAGCAATCAATAACGAATGAGGTGTGACCAGGGTGTGACCGCACGAAAGGTTTCGCAACGTCGTCCGTTCGTGACGGCGAGCTGCCGTGTCCTGGAAATTCGAGAGGGAAAGCGGCCGGTACCTCGGACCCTGCCTGGGGTCATCCCTACCCGCGAGGGAGCATCGGGTGCGACGTGTTACGTTGCGCGAAACGCTCTCTCTCATTCTTGGAACCTCGGAGGCCATGGCAGGCGACGACGCGGCAGGGACGCAAGTCTTTCACCTGGAGCTGCTCGGCGAGGCGCGCCTGCGGCATGACGGCGCACACGTGCCCCTGGAGCGCCGCACCGCCGCGGTGCTGGCATGGTTGGCATTGGAAGGTCCCCATCCGAAGTACCGCCTCGCGGGCCTCTTGTGGGCCGAGTCCAGCGAAGTCACCGCGCGTAACAACATGCGACAGCTCTTGCGTCGGCTGCGTCTGTCCACGGGCGCGGAGCTGGTGCAGGGCGGGGATGTCCTGTCGTTGGCGGAGGGAATCACCGTGGACGCCTCGCAGCTCCAGGCCCACGCGCTGGCCGGGCGCCACTCGCAGGTGCTGGAGCAGGAAGGCGTGCTGCTGTCCTCGCTGGAGTTCGACGACTGCCCGGAGTTCCACGCGTGGCTGGAGAGCGCGCGCGAGCGGCTGGACAAGCTGCGACGACGCGCCGCGTCCGCGGAGTCGGAGGCGCGCGAGCGCGCGGGGGATTTGTCCGGCGCGCTCGTCCTGGCGGAGAAGCTGCTGGGCATGGACCCGTACTCGGAAGAGGCGTGGCGCCGGCTGATGCGGCTGCACTACGTCTCCGGAGACCGGGGCTCCGCGCTCAACGCCTTCGAGCGCTGCCGCCGCTTGCTTCGCGAGGAGCTGGACACCCAGCCCTTGCCCCAGACGGTGGCGCTGGCGCGGGAAATCGAGCGGGGCCCCACGACGTCGCATGCCGCGCGCGTACAGCCCGCGAAGCTGCCCCTGTCCGTGCTGCGCCCGCCCGTGCTGGTGGGGCGCGAGCGGGTGTGGGCGCGGATGGAGGAGGCCTGGGAGGCGGGGCTGACCATCTTCCTCAGCGGCGAGCCCGGGGTGGGCAAGACGCGGCTGGCGCATGACTTCGCCGCCTCGCGCGGCGGCCACATCACCCTGGAGTCGCGGCCCGGGGAGATGCACGTGGCCTATTCCTCTCACGTGCGGCTCTTGCGACAGCTCCTGGCCCAGCGTCCGGACGCCAGGCTGGAGCCGTGGGTGCGCCGGGAGCTGGCGCGGCTGATGCCGGACATGGCCGGGCCGGAGGGCCTTCCTCCGCCCATGGTGGACGAGGCGGACCGCAGCCGCTTCCTGGAAGCCAACTGTCAGGCTGTCTACCAATTGTGCTCGGGGCTGGACGCCATCGTCGCGGATGACTTGCACTACATGGACGCGGCCACCGCGGAGTTCGCGCTGCTCATGCTGTCGCGTCGCCACGACACGCAGCCGGGCGGCGCCTTCCCCCACTTCGTGGACACCTTCCGCAAGGGCGAGCTGACGCCGGTGGCCATCGGCTGCATCCAGCAGCTCGTGGAGGCGGGGCTCGCCATCGTCATCGAGCTGGAGCCCCTGGAGACGGACTCGGTGGGCGCGCTCCTGGGGAGCCTGGAGCTGGCGGGCGCGGAGAGCCTGACGGACAACGTGATGCGCTACACGGGGGGCAATCCCCTGTTCATCATGGAGGCGCTGCGCCACCTGCTGGAGTCGGGCGGACTGGAGCGCGGCTGGCCCGAGCACGTCCACCCCTCTGGCCGGGGCCGGGACTTGATTCAGCAGCGGCTGGAGCGGCTGTCGCCCCAGGCGCTCCAAGTGGCCCGGCTGGCGGCGCTCGCGAAGACGTCCTTCCAGTTGGAGCTGGCCGTCGAAGTCCTGGAGATGACGCCGCTGACGCTCGCCCAGCACGTCTCGGAACTGGAGGCCGCGCACGTGCTGCGCGGAGAGCGTTTCACGCATGACCTGCTCTTCGAGGTGGTGCGGGAGACGATTCCCCCCTCGTTGATTCCCCTGCTCCATCGCAGGCTGGCCAGCGCGCTGGAGCAGCGCAAGGCCGCCCCCGTCGTCGTCGCGCAGCACTGGTTGGAGGGCAAGGAGCCGGAGCGCGCCGCGCCCCACCTCGTCGCCGCCGCCAACGCGGAGGCCTCCGCCTTCCGGCACATGGAGGCCGCGCTGCTCTACTTCCGCGCCGCCACCGCGCTGGAGGAGGCCGGCGCCTTCGAGGAGGCCGCCCGCGTCAGGGCCCGCGCCCGAGGCATCCCCAGCGCCTGACTACCCACCGGCCTGGCGGCCGCGCGTGGGACGCCCGCCAGGGGCCACTCCGGGCCGCGACTCCGTGCGGGCCTCGGGCGCCCGGTGCTCCGCCACCACCTCGCGCGCCACGTCCACGAAGGCGCGGAACGCGGGGGACACGCGGGAGCGGCTGGGGAAGTAGAGGTAGAAGCCGTCCACGTGGGCCGCGTAGGGCTCCAGGACGATGCGCAGCGCGCCCCGCTTCACCCGGTCGGCCACCTCCGGCTCGAAGGCATACATCAAGCCCACGCCCGACTCCGCCATCTCCATCAACGCGTGGTGGCTGGAGGTGACCAGCGGCCCCCGCACCGGGACGCGCCAGCTCCGGGAGCCGCGCTCCAGCTCCCACTGGTAGAGCGCCCCGGTGGTGCCGGAACGGATGCAAAGGCAGTCATGTGCCAGCAGGTCCCGCGGCTTCTCCGGCGTCCCCCGGCGCTTCAGGTACGCGGGCGAGCCCACCACCACGAAGCGGAAGCCCTCCGACAGGCGCACCTGCACCATGTCGCGCTCCAGGGACTCGGAGAAGCGGATGCCGCCATCCAGCTCCTCGGTGACGATGTCCACCATGGAGTCCTCCACCCGCAGCTCCACCTCCACGCGGGGATGGCGGGCCAGGAAGCGCGTCAGGATGGGCGCGACGACGAGGGACACGGACACCGTCGGCACGGTGAGCCTCACCAGGCCCGTCACCTCGCCCGGCTGGGCCACCGCCACCTTCAGCGCCGCCAGCGCCTGGTCCACCGCTGGCCCGGCGCCCTCGAGCAGCCGACGGCCCGGCTCCGTGAGCGCCACGCTGCGGGTGGTGCGCGTCAGGAGCGGCACGCCCAGCCGCGCCTCGAGCTGGCGGACGGACTGGCTCAGCGAGGAGGCGGAGACGCCCAGGTCCGCCGCCGCCGCCGCGAAGCTGCGCCTGCGGGCCACCGCGAGGAATGCATTCAGCGCGTTGAGCGGGGTGAAGGCCATTGCGAAGTTTTTCTACATGACGTGTCCGGATTCCATTTGTTTCGCGAACGG
The DNA here is from genome assembly GCF_013372595.1 of Myxococcus sp. AM011. NCBI lineage: Bacteria > Pseudomonadati > Myxococcota > Myxococcia > Myxococcales > Myxococcaceae > Myxococcus > Myxococcus sp. AM011. The sequence continues at coordinate 20,170 of NZ_JABXEM010000038.1, read as the reverse complement.
GGGCGCCTTCGCATATTCCACGCGTTCGCTCACCCCCATCAAGGACCTCCCCATGATTCCCGCCCGTGGCTACGCCGCCCAGGACGCCAAGTCCCCGCTGGCCCCCTTCACCTTCGAGCGCCGCGAGCCCGGCCCCGACGACGTCCAGTTCGACGTCCAGTACTGCGGCATCTGCCACTCCGACCTCCACCAGGCCCGCGACGAGTGGGGCGGCTCCATCTTCCCCATGGTCCCCGGCCACGAAATCATCGGCCGCGTCACGCGCGTCGGCGCCAACGTGACGAAGTTCAAGGTCGGCGACTCCGTCGGCGTCGGCTGCATGGTCGACACCTGCCGCGCCTGCAAGGCCTGCAAGCAGGGCCTGGAGCAGTACTGCGAGCGCGGAGCCACCTACACGTACAACTCGCGGGAGCGCGAAAGCCAGCAGCCCACCCAGGGCGGCTACTCCAACGTGCTCGTCGTCGACCAGGCCTACGTCCTGCGCGTCCCCGGGAACCTGGACCCGGCCGCCGCCGCGCCCCTGCTGTGCGCGGGCATCACCACGTACTCACCGCTGAAGCACTGGAACGTGAAGGCCGGCCAGCGCGTGGGCGTCGTCGGCCTGGGCGGCCTGGGCCACATGGGCGTGAAGTTCGCGCGGGCCTTCGGCGCGCACGTCATCGTCTTCAGCCACACCGACAAGAAGAAGCAGGACGCGCTGCGCCTGGGCGCCCATGAAGTCGTCGTCTCCTCGAACGAGGCGGAGATGAAGGCCCAGGAGGGCACCCTCGACTTCGTGCTCGACACCGTCTCCGCGCCCCACGACATCAACGCGTACCTGCGCCTGCTCCGCATCGACGGCAGCCTCGTCCTCGTCGGCGTCCCGGAGAAGCCGCTGCCCGTCCAGCCCTTCTCCCTCATCGGCCAGCGCCGGAGCTTCTCGGGCTCCAGCATCGGCGGCATCCAGGAGACGCAGGACATGCTCGACTTCTGCGGCGAGCACGGCGTCGTCTCCGACGTGGAGGTGATTCCCATCCAGCAGGTGAATGACGCCTACACCCGGCTTCTCAAGGGTGACGTGAAATACCGGTTTGTCATCGACATGAAGAGCCTGAAGTAAAGCCTGACGCGGCGCACAGAAATCGCACCGTCCGGAAGTTTCCGCTCCGAGTGGTTCCTGGGCGCCGCGTGCTCGCTACAAGACAGACACCTGCCCGAGCGGACAGGTGCCTGCTCGGCGCTCGGTTCACATTCTCAATGCATGACTACGACACTTGAGCATACCGGTTACAACAAGATGACGGTGCTGTATCCCGAGGAGCACGAGCTGCTGACGCCTGGTCAGTCGCTGAGGGACCCTCACGCGGCGGCCAAGCTGCGCCTCCAGGCGAGCCTCTGGCTCAGCCGTGCGCAGCGCGAGCTGCATGACGCCATCTTCCTGCGGGACGGCTCCGACGAGAGCATGGACCGCTACTGCAGCGCCCGCGCGGAGCTGGACTCCGCCGAGGCGTGGGCCCTGATGGTGGCCAAGGCGCTCATCCAACCGGACTGACGGCGCGCACGACGGCGCGCGGGACGCAATGACTCCCGCGCGCGTGTCTGTGCTTCAGCTCGCGGCGCCCGGAGAGCTGCTCGGGGCAGGCGCGGGACTCGGAGCCGGACGCTCGCTGTACGGGAAGTAGTCCTTGAGCTTGAGGAAGTGCTTCTCGAAGAGGTTCCAGCTCACCAGGGCGATGCCCAGCGAGAGCGACGCGGCCACCACGTAGAAGAGCAACTGCACGGGGAAGTCGGAGCCTCCCACCTGCGTCAGCGGCGTCTTCAGCACGGTGCGCCGGAGGATGGCATCCAGCGGCGAGTGCACCAGATAGATGGCATAGCTGTACTTGCCGTACATCAGGAGCACGCGGTTGGAGAAGAAGCGGTGGAGCAGCGTGCCCTGCTTCGCGGCCACCACGCGGTACACCAGCACCGTGTAGAGGATGCCCACCGCCGTGTAGCCGCCGGTGCGCAGCACCGTCTTGAACGCCGGGCCCACCGGCAGCGCAATCACAGCCGCGACCACGGGCAATGCCAGCCACGGCGCCCAGCGCATCCACGGGAAGGCGGATATCCCCTTGCCCTCGGGATGTCGCAGCGCCAGGGACAACAGCGCGCCCAGCGCGAGCGAGTCCACGCGGCAGAGCGTCACCACGTACGTGCTCTCCTCGCTGGCGCCGTACAGCGTGAGGCCCACCCGCACCGCCACCGCCATGGCGATGGTGCCGAGACACAGGCGGATGGCGCCCTTGTACGAGACGGCGGCGATGAGGAAGGGCCAGACGATGTAGAACTGCTCTTCAATCGCCAGCGACCACACCACGCCCAGGATGGGGTGCGTGGTGTCTGTCCACAGCTGGTAGAAGTTGGAGAGGTAGAGCAGGTACCAGACGGCGCCATCCGTGGTGATGCGCTCGTCCAGGTTCAGCCGCCCCACCAGCGACGGCAGCACGAGGAACGAGACGGCCAGCGCCGCGTAGTACAGCGGGAAGATGCGCAGCACGCGGCGCGCGTAGAAGTTGCGGAAGTAATACGTCTGCCCCTTCGCCTCCCACAGGATGCCGGTGATGAGGAAGCCGGAGAGGACGAAGAACAGGTCCACGCCCGTCCAGCCCGCACCGGCCAGCCACCAGGTGGCGCGCCCCGCGACGCTCTGGTCGCTCAGGTGCGTGGTGTGGAAGAAGACGACCAGCAGGACCGCGAGGCCCCGCACACCGTCGAGCACGGGGAGGTGGCCGTGCAGACGCGGAGCGTGCGCCGCCGGAGCCGCGTCCGGACGGGCGTAATCGGAAGACATGGGATTCTCATACCAACAACGCCAACTTCCCAACAAGGTTGGCTCCCGGCCCTTGGGAGAAGACCAGGCGGGCATCCCGTGACACCCCCACCCGTGAGGGATTCGACGGGGCCGCTGAAACTCCCGGGCCTCTCGTGACACGGTAGGGCCGTGGCTCTTCTCTCCGCCGTGAAGATGGTCCTGGTGGGTACGCCTCCATCCGACACGGATGGGGAGCGCGGCCTGCTGCGCCGGGCGCGCACGGGGGACCCCGCCGCCTTCCGGGTGATTTTCGAGCGGCACTCCCCCGCCGTCTGGCGTTTCTTGCGAGACCTCCTGCGCGACGAGGCGGCCGCGGACGAGGCCACGCAGGAGACCTTCGTTCGGGCCCATTCGCGGTTGGGCGCGCTGCGCGACGAGGACCGGGTGGGCTCGTGGCTGTTGGGCATCGCCCGGCATGTCTATCTGGAGTCCCGCCGCACCCGGGGGGTTCACGTGGATGTGGCGGACGAGGAGCACGCGCACCAGGTGGAGGCGGTGCTGCCCACGCCGTCGCCGGAGGACCTGTTGCTGGACCAGGAGCTGGCGGGGCTTTTGACGGAGGCCTTGGGGATGTTGCACGCGGAGCGCCGGGCGGCGCTGCTGCTGCGCATCGACCATGGGCTCGCCTATGAGGAGATTGCCTCGGTGATGGGCTGGTCGCTGCCGAAGGTGAAGAACGAAATCCACCGCGCGCGCCTGCGCCTGCGCGAGCAACTGGCCGCCCACGTCGGAGGAGGACGCCCATGAGCACCTGCCGCGAGAGCGAGCTGGACGCGCTGCTGGCCGGAGAGCTGGCACCCGAGGACGCCGCGCGGGTGCGCGCGCACGCGGAGGTCTGCGCCGCCTGCAAGCACGCGTTGACGTGGCAGCGGCTGGAGCGCGGGTGGATGACCCAACGCGCGCGCCGGGAGCCTGCCCGCCCCGCGCTGAGCTTCTCCGCGCTGGAGGCCCGGCTCGCCGTCGCCCAGAAGGCCCCGGCGCCCGTGCGTCACGCGCGGCGAGAGGGACAGTGGCGGCACTGGGGGAAGATGGCGATGGCGGCCGCGGCGGCCGTGGCCTTCGTGGGCCTCAGCCTTCCTCGGGGCGGCACCGGTGTCGGCGTGGGCGTCGGGACGGAGGAGCCGTGGAGTCGCGAGCTCCTCGTCGTCACCGGCGTGGAGGCGTGCGAGGACGCCGCCGCCGCGCTGGAGGCCCGGGTGGGCGCGTGCCTCATCGCCTCACCCATGCTGGCCCTGCGCGCGGACTGACTCGCGCGGTTACGGCGCGGGCGTCGGGCAGCGCTGCTTCGCCAGGTCCACGGCGGCCTTGGCCTGCACCAGCCCGTAGCCGAACCTCTGGTCCTTGCCGGTGTCGCCCAAATCCCTCGCGCTCTCCTGGAGCACCGCGCGCACCTGGTCGTTGGTGAGCGCGGGGCACGCGCTCCACACCACCGCGGCCACTCCGGCCACGTGCGGCGTGGCCATGGACGTGCCCGACTGGCGCAGGTAGTCCAGGCCGGTGACGTCCACCGTCGCGTCCTGTCCCGCCAGGCCCTTCAGGGTGTTGGTGGAGGCGAGCGTGACGGACGTCGTCGGCACCCAGTGGGTGGAGGGCGTGGTGAGCGTGAAATTGCCCGCGCCGTCCTCGGTGATGTTGTTGCCGACGATGATGGCCTTGGCGCCCGCGCGGATGGCGTTGCGCGCCTTCTCCTCGAACAGGATGCCGCCGCCCCGGTCCACCAGCGCGACGAAGCCCTCGCAGGTGGCGCCCGTGCCGCAGGAGGCCACGCGCTCGCCCAGGCCGCAGTACACCATCTTCCCCGTGTAGACACCGACACCGGTGTACTCGAGCGGCTCGGAGGCGTAGCGCGTGCCGGCGACCTGGACGTCGCCATACGGCGCGCCACCGACGATGGTCGCGCTCAGCACGCCCACGCCCGGCGCCACCAGCGACACGAAGTCGCCGAACTGCGAGAAGGGCGCCCACGCGCTGTTGTTGTCCACCGCGCCCACGGCAATCACCGTGTCGTAGCCGGCGGGATAGGACGTCTCATTCGTGCCGCGGTTGCCCGTGGCCGCGATGGCCACCATGCCCTCGTCGTGCGCTTTCTTGAACGCGAGCTCCTCCGCATCCGACTTGACCGTGGAGCCCAGCGACAGGGAGGCGATGTTCGCGCCCTGCTCCACGCACCACTCCATGGCGGCGATGACGTTGCCGGTGTTGCCGTCACCGTTGACGTTCAGCACACGGGCCACGAGCAGCGACACGGTGGGCGCCACGCCCGCCACGCCATTGGGCTCCTCGCCGGGACGCACGCGCGCGCCCGCGCCGAGCTGCGCGGCGATGGTGGCCGCCGTGTGAGTGCCGTGGCCGCCGCCCCACTGCAGCACGCCGTCCACCGTGCCCCGGTCCAGCGGCTCGGCATCGTCGTCGAGGAAGTCCTTGCCGCCGATGTACGCCGCCGCCAGCTCCGGGTGCCGGTTGTCCCAGCCGCTGTCGATGATGCAGACCTTGATGTTCGTGCCCGACGGAGCGCCGGTGTCCAGCTCACCATCGTTGTTCGCGTCCCAGACCTGGGTCGCCTGCACCGCCTTCAGGCCGTCGGTGTATTCACCGATGGAGCCGCGCGTGTTCGGCAACGCGGCCTGCCAGAGCGAGGGAGACAGGCTCGGCAGGGCGAACGCGTGCACGGGGCGGTTGGGCTCCACCCGCAGGACGTCGGGGTTGCTCTCGAGCGCCGCGCGCGCCTCGGGCGTCACCTTCGCGACCACGGTGTTCAGCCGGGGGAAGCGCCGGCTGACCTGGGCGCCCACGCGCCGCGCGTCCTCGGCGAAGGCGTCCGTGTTCGCCATGGCGCTGGCGGACATGCGGGGGCGGAAGGTGATGAGCACCGACTCCGAGCCATCGTCCTGCGCATCGAGAGACGACTGCGCGCGCGCGGGAAGCGACATCTCCTCCGTGCCGGGACAGACGTCCTCGGTCTCCACGGGGGGACGGTCTGGCACCTTGGTGCACGCCACGGCCCCACCGAGCAACCCGAGCCAGACCCAACGCTTCATCGTCATTCTCCTTGAGCATCCCGGCCAGCGGATAGGTACGTCACCTGCGCCGGCGTGGATCCACGGCCGGGGTGAACGAGAGCACATCGCTTCGCGTTCCCCACGTGCAAGTTAAGCATGCTGGCCGTCCGGCTGCTCGCGGGCCTGTCAGGCGGAGGACGACTCTCTCAGGAGGTGAGACATGCGGGCGTAAGCAGGCGAACGCTGGGCGCGGGCTTTCGACCGGCTCAGGACTCCGCGCTGTCGATGCCGAAGATACGCAGCGCGTCGGAGGCATAGGTGTCGAGTTGTCGCTGTGTCTCGGCGGCGTCCCACCCCACGCGGGGGGCGATGACCTCGGCGGCCACCTGGGCGGCACCTCGGCCCAGGTCCCGTGTCTCGAAGGCGACCTTGAGTCGGCGGATGAGCAAATCCGAGAGCGAGTGGACGAACTCGTGGGTGACGCCCCACACGGCCTCGGCGGCGCGGTACGGCAGACCTTCGGCGAGCGGACGAGCCAGCGAGGCGTCCTCGCGCGTGAGGGCCCACACCCGGCGCCAGCGGCTGCCGTAGGCGCGCACCAGGTGAGCGGCGGTGGCCGCGTCGCCCACCGTCTCGCGCGCGGCGGCCAGCTCCGCGTCCATGCTGGGGATGTCTCCGCCGGGCAGCGGGAGCGTCTCGGTGGGCGACTTGCGACGAGGCTGCCCGAGCTGACGCTCCACGGCGTCCACGACATCGCGAGCCATGACGCGGTAGGTGGTGAGCTTTCCGCCGCTGATGGCGAGCACGCCGGTGGGGCTCACGTCGATGTGGTGCTCGCGGCTGGCGCTGCCCGGGTCTGCCTGGGTGCCATGGTAGCCGGTGGCGGAGAGGGGGCGGATGCCGGCCCAGGCGCTGACGACATCGGCGCGGGTGAGGTGGGCTTCGGGGAAGAAGGCGTTCGCGGACTCGAGGAGGTACGCGACGTCGGTCTCACTGGCGCGCACCTCGGCGGGGTGGGCTCGCGTGTTCGTCTCCGTGGTGCCGATGATGGTGAAGTCGTCGGCGGGCAGCACGAACATGACGCGGCCGTCCTTGGGGGACAGCAGGGTGAGGGCATCGCGGTTGCCCAGCCGTTCGCGAGGGACGGCGACGTGGACGCCCTTGCTGCCGCGCACCGCGTGCACGTTGCCGCCGGAGGCGTCGAGCTTGCGAATCTCATCGCTCCACGGGCCGGTGGCGTTGACGATGGCGCGAGCGCGCACCGTGATTTCCTGGCCGGTGAGGTGGTCGACGACGACGGCGGCGCGGGCGTGTCCGTCCTCGACGATGAGGCGTTGCACGGAGGCGTGATTGAGGACGACGGCGCCGGCTTCGGCGGCGCCCAGGGCGTTGGCCAGGGTGAGGCGGGCGTCGTCGGTGGCGGCGTCGTAGTAGCGGGCGCCGCCCTTGAGGGCGTCGGTGCGGAGGGCGGGCTCGGCGGCGTGGAGCTGCTCGCGGTTGAGGCGCTTGTAGCCCTTCACGTTCCGGAAGAGGGAGAGGGCGTCGTAGAGCATGAGGCCCGCGTTGAGCTTCCAGCGAGGCACGCGAGCGCCGGCATAGACGGGCCACACGAAGGCGAGCGGGCGCACCAGGTGGGGCGCGAGCCTCAGCAGGCGCTGGCGCTCGATGCTGGACTCGAAGACGAGGCCCAGGTGGCCGTGCTCCAGGTAGCGCAGGCCGCCGTGGATGAGTCGGGACGAGCGGCTGGACGTGCCGCTGGCGAAGTCCTCGCGCTCGACGAGGGCGACCTTGAGTCCTCGGAGGACGGCATCGCGCGCGGAGCCAGCGCCGGTGACACCGCCGCCGATGATGAGGACGTCGAACTCCTCGGTGGCCAGGGACTTCAGCCGCTCGGAGCGAGGCTTCGTCGGTGGGATTTCCCCTTCGGTGGACAACTGGCGCAGCGCCGCGGATTCAGAACGCACGTGCTGATTGTAGTGACGGACCGCCCTCGGTGACACGGGAATCAATGCGCCGCGTCAAGCGGGCTACAGCACCCACATCCCCGAGGGGGACTGGTGGACAACCTCCTGGGTGGAGTGACGAGGCGACGGCGGAAGGCTCGTCCCAGGGGGAGGACGAGGGCGAAGGAGCCCAAGGACCGTGGAGTCGACCTCAGGCGGGCACACCGGGCGACGGTGGGCACGTTCCTGAACCACGGAAGAGGTAGGCGCAAACTACGAGGGCGAAGCATCCGAACGGTGGGCGCTGTACCGCCCCATGGGGGCCGGGAGCGCCATGACTCACGGGCCTCACACACCCAAACGAGGAGTTCAGTGCGGCCCCTTGAGCGCACGACGCGCGGGCCTCACACACCCAAACGAGGAGTTCAGTGCGGCCCCGCGAGGCGCCGTGAGCGCAACGACTCGCGGGCCTCACACATCCGAACGAGAAGCTGAGTGCAGCCCTCCGCGAGGCGCCGTGAGCGCACGACGCGCGTGCCAGGCCACGCGGGCCGCACAGCCTCCGGCCGGCGGGCGCTGCTTTCCGGGCGTTGTGAGATCACACACGGGCCACACATCCGGACAGCGTGCCCTGTCCGTATAGAACGCCGACATGGGTCCATCAGCACGGGTAGAGCACCGGGACGACCACTCCCGGGCAAGGACATCGAGGCGTCATCGTCGCGCCTGGCCCATCGACATCCGCGCGGCACAACGAGCGACACGCGCGGGTGAATCGCCGACTCCAGCGGCCTGGCGAATCACTCCAGCGCCGTCGTCATCCGAACTCCCTGGTCAGGAGAAGCGGTGCGCGAAAGCCGCGCGGTCCGAGCACGAGACTCGACTGCTGAGTCCTCGAGTGAATCGGGCTCCACGCCGCGAAGCCACCCGGGTGCACCCGAGCGAACGCGCCTGCATGTCATTGATTGCAGTAACTCGTGGACACCCAGACCGCGGTTGCCTTGCGCGCACGGAGGAAGCCGGGTAGGAGGCGGCCACCGTCCCCTGCTCCGCTGACCACTCCTTGCTGAATCCCCACGACCGACGAGACCTCGCGAGCCTGGGCCTGATGGTCCTGGTGTACGGGCTTGCCGTCGCGCCGGTGTTGCACGCGGTGGTGGGCCACGCGGGTGGGCTGGGTGGTTCGGCGCATGTCCACCGTCATGGCGGAAAGGCCCACTCCCACGAGGCCCGAGCCGAGACCTCTTCCCTGTCGCCAGAGCAGCCTCGGAAGACCGACGGTCAGAAGAACGAGCGGCACGGTCAGGAGGGGCACAAGCACCTGACCGGCTCGGTGGAGCACCTGAGCGCGGTGGCGACGACCTGGGCCGTGGTCCATGTGCCCGTGGTGCGCTGGGTCTCCTGGACGACTGAAGTCGCACGCGGGCCCGCTGTCGCGCCCGGAGCCTCGCCGAGACCCACGGCGATGCCACAGGGCCCGTAGTCCAGCCCCCCATCACCACAATCCATCGAGCGTGAGCCCGGTGCTCTCGCGCACGTGTGCGCGGAGTGAGCACGAGGTCTTTCACGCGTCATCGCACATCGCTTCCCGTCTCCACGACGGCGGGCTGTCACGGCGATGCGCCAGCGGTGTCACGCGAGCAGTCCGCGTGAGCGAGGGCGCAGGAGCGTGAGCTGTCCCGCCGTGGGTGCCTCCATGTCCGTGCGTGTCCTGGCAGTGCTGTCGACATGTCTTCTCGCGTGGTGTCTGCCCTGCGTCGCCAAGGCGCAAGAGGCCGACGCGCGGCCGGAGCACCAGCCCCGCGTGACGAACACGGAACCCACGAGTGAGCACGAAACCAACCCGAAGGAACAGGACCCCACCACCGCGGACGCACCGCTCCCCCCGGAATCACAGCCCGTGGGGAACACGGTGGTCCAAGGCACGAGGACCCCACGAAGCGCTTCAGAAGTCACGCTCGGCCGAGACATCCTGGATGCGGCCCCGCGAAGCAGCGCCGTCGACCTGTTGCGCGCCATCCCGGGGATGGTGGCCTCGCAGCACAGCGGTGAAGGCAAGGCCCACCAGCTCTTCCTGCGCGGCTTCGATGCGCTGCACGGCCAGGACGTGGAGCTGGACGTCGCGGGCCTGCCGGTGAACGAGGTGAGCCACATCCACGCGTTGGGCTACGCGGACACCAACTTCGTCATCCCGGAGGTCGTCCAGTCGATTGAAGTCACGGAGGGTTCGTATCGCGCGTCGCAGGGCGACTTCGCGGTCGCGGGCACGGTGCGGATGGACCTGGGCGTGAAGGAGCAGGGCGTCCACTTCGCGGGCACGCTGGGGCAGTACCGTCAGCGTCGCCTCGTGGCCACGGTGCGGCCGGGAGACGACCCGGCAACCTTCGCGGCGGTGGAGCTCGGCGAGGGCAAGGGCTACGGCTCGCAGCGAGGCTACGGCCGGGCGTCACTGCTCGCGCAGGCGACGACGCGCCTCGGAGACGGGCTCACCGTGCGAGCACTCGGCGCCAGCTACGTCACGCGCTTCGACTCACCGGGAGTCGTGCGAGAGGACAACCTGCTCACGGGCAACAGCGACTTCTTCTCCGCGTCCACGCCGCGCCAGGGAGGCACGGTGTCGCGACACCAGCTCCTGCTCGGAGTGGACCTCCCCCGAGCAGGCAAGGGTCGCACGAAGCTGGAGCTCTTCGGCGTCATCTCCGACCTGCGCCTGCGCAACAACTTCACGGGCTACCGGGTGGACGACCGGGGCGACGGACTGGAGCAGACGAATGACGCCACGGTGCTGGGAGCGCGAGCGGAGCACCGCCGCAACGTGACGACGTTCGGTCGCCCCGTGACGCTGGAGCTCGGCCTGGGCGCGCGGCGGGACGGCGTGGAGCAGTCACAGCGTCGCTATCGAGAGTCGGACGGCACGTTCTTCTCCGACGAAGTGGACGCGCGCTTCACACAGACGAACGTCTGGGGCTGGGCGGAAGGAAGGATGTCGCTCGGCCGCTGGGCGCTGCGGCTGGGAGGCCGAGCGGACGCGTTGGGCGTGGAGGTCTTCGACGCGCTCGCGTTCCGGGACCCGCGTTTCTACGACGGGCAGGGCTATTCGCGCAGTGCCTTCGGCATGCACCTGGGCGCGAAGGCGGGCCTGGAGTACGCGCTGTCCGATGGCGCGGAGTCGTGGAGGTTCTTCGCCAGCTATGGAGACGGCTTCCGCTCTCCCCAGGCGCGAAGCCTCTCCGAAGGAGAGCGAGCCCCCTTCGTCTCCGTGCACGGCGCGGAATTAGGAGCGAGGAAGGACGGCGAGCGATGGGCCGCGCAGCTCAGCGCCTTCGGCTCGCAGGTGGAGAACGACTTCTTCTTCGACCACACGGTGGGCACCACCGTGTACACGGGCGAAACGTTGCGCTCGGGGGTGACGGCCTCGCTCCAGGCGCGTCCCCTGCCCGGCTTCGTCGCGGCGCTGAGCGGCACCGTGGCGCACGCGTACGTGACGGCGACGGACACGCTCTTGCCCTACTTCGCGCCGCTCGTCGCCAGGGCGGATGTCGGCTGGGAGCGGCCGGTGGAGTGGCTGGGAGGCGAAGGCACCCTGTTCTCCATCGGCACGGGCCTGACGTTCCTGGGTCCACGTCCGCTGCCCTTCGACGAGCGCAGCCAGGCGGTGTTCCTCGCGGACGCGGAGATGGCGCTGCGTCGAGGGGAGCTGGGCTTGCGTCTGGAGGTGCGCAACCTCCTCGACTCGCGCTGGAGGGATGGCGAGTTCGTCTACAGCTCGCGCTTCAACCCGAGCGCCCCGGCCAGCCTCGTGCCAGCCAGACATTTCACCGCGGGGTCGCCTCGGATGGCCTCGCTCACCTTGGAGGTCCATCTATGAAGCGCAGAAACATGCTGAGAGGCGCATTGGCCGTTGCCGCCGCGTCCTCTCTGTCGTTCTTCGGCTGTGGCAGCGAGGCGGAGCGGCGCGCCTTCCCCGTGGAGGTGACGGCGACGACGTTGTCGGAGGAGCGCAATGAGCGCGGGTGGCGCATCGTCCTCGACTCCGCGCACGTCTCCGTGGGCCCGGTGCGTTTCTTCGAGGGCCGCGTGTTGCTGTCGAGCCGCCCCACCCCGCGCTTCGACTGGTACTCGCTCATCGGCGGCACGGCGCACGCACACCCGGGCCACTACATACCGGGCGACGCGCTGGGCGAACTGCTGGAGACGCACACAGTGGACCTGCTCGGCGCGGTCAGCGTCCTGGGCACGGCGAGCGCGGTGACGGGAGAGTACGGCTCGCTGGAGCTGACGCTCACGACACCCATGGAGACGCAGGGCGCATTGCAAGGCCACGCGGTGCGAGTGGTCGGCACGGCGACGAATCCGGATGGAGGCCAGGTGCGTTTCGATGTGAACGCGGACCTGCCCAAGCCGGTGGCCGGCGTACGCTTCGAGAAGTCCCTCGGGATGGAGACGGGCCGGGTACGCCTCACCGTGGACCTGAGGAAGTGGCTGGACCGCATCGACTTCGCCACCGCGACCGACCCGGACGCGGATGGCGTCTACACCTTCCCCGCCGACAGTCAGGCGCGCAATGCGCTGCTGCGCGGCGTGGAAGACACAACCGCCTACGTGGTGACGTGGGAAGAAGGAGCCATGCAATGAGGAACTGGATGCTGGGGTTGTCGTGCCTGGGGCTCGTCGCGTGCAGCGATGGCACGGGCAACGTGACGTTCACCACCTACGGCGAGGACTTCATCGAGAAGGAGATTCCCGCCGCGGTGGGCGAGGAGGCGGGCTTCGTCGATGGCTGGACGGTGCGCTTCCAGAAGTTCGTCGTGGTGCTGAGCGAGGTCAAGGTGGAGACGCACGACGAGGTGGCCGCGCAGCAGTCGCAGGCCCGTGTGTTCGACGTGCACAAGCCGGGGCCCGTGGTGGTGGAGTCCTTCAAGGACCTGGACGCGAAGGAGTGGGACCGCATCAGCTACGCGATTGCGCCGGTGGCGAGCGCGGTGACGGGCAACGCGGACGCGGCGGACGTCGAGCGGATGAAGACGGATGGCCTCAGCGTGCGCGTGGTGGGCACCGCGACGAAGGGCGGCGTGACGAAGCAGTTCGACTGGGGTTTCACGACGAACACCCTCTACGAGCACTGCGAGAGCCCGGAGCTGGGCGCGGGCGTGACGGTGCCCAAGGACGGAGAGGAGACGGTGCAGCTCACCATCCACGGCGACCACCTCTTCTTCGATGACCTGCAGTCGCCGGACGCGAAGATGCGCTTCGACGCGATGGCGGCGGCGGACAAGCTGGGCATCGCCGGGGCGGACGGCGTGGTGACGCTGGAGGAACTGGCGGCGGTGGACCTCACGGAGCTGCCGGCGGAGCAGTACGGCACGGGGGGCGCGGGCAACGTGCGCAACCTGCGCGACTTCGTCACGGCGCTGGTGCGCACGGCCGGCCACTTCCGGGGCGAGGGCGAGTGCTCGCCCAAGTCCCGCTGAGCTGAGCTTCCGTCATTCCATCTCCGGTGCTCTGGTCCGGCCGGAGATGGGATGACGTTTGGGCGAAAACGGACTTCAGTGCTTCGAGGGGTCCGGACGTCCGCCGCCGCTGGACGAGCCACCCGGCGTGGTGGACGGCGGGTTCTTGCTGCCTCCGTGGTTCGGGTTCATCGTGTTGGAGCGGTTGTCCTGCGCGGACTTCTGCGAGGGGTTGTTGGGATTCTTCGAGTCGGAGCGCTGGTCATTCGCGCTCGGCGTCTTGCCACTTCCCTTGTTGCCCATGGGCGAGGCCTCCAGATGCTCGAGTAAGGAGTGCTCGAGCGGGACGCACCGTAGAGAGTGGCTCGCGAGGGAGCACTCGACCGACGGGCTCGCCACGCTGTCCTGAAGCGTACGTCCGCGCGGTGCGTGCCCCGCGTTGCGCGCCTCCGTTCGCACGTGCGGGGATGGCGATGCGCGCCCGAGTGCCTACCTCCCATCCACGGAGGTGATGGGCGTGATGAGGACGATGACCTATGAGCGCAGCGGCCGGACGAACACGGCGGCCCAGGCACTGAAGGTGGAAGGACTCAAGCACCTGTGGGTCCTGGAGCAGGGAGAGGTGGTGTCGGAGCGAGACCTGACGCCCCACGAGGCGCGGAGCCTCGGGCCCCTCCTCGAGGAAGCGACGCGGCAGCCGGCGCCCGCGGTGCTGGTCCCCCAGGCGGGAGGGCCGGACGGCCTCGCGGTGACGCTCGCGTTCGAGGACGAGGAGTCCCCTCGGGTCCGCCTGGCCGCGGAGCGACTGCCCGCGCGCGGAGCGGGACCGCACTACGACGCGCTGCTCGGCGAGCTGGACGCGCTGCTGACGAGCGAGCTGCACGCCCGGGCCCCACGGCACGCGCACGTGGTGCTGCCGCATCAGCTTCGACAGGAGGAGTAGCGCCTCACGCGGAGGCGTCGACGGTGGCGGCGCTCTCCAGGGGCAACCGGACGATGAAGGAGGAGCCGGCGTCGGGTCGGCTCTCCACGCGGATGTCGCCGTGGAGGGCCTCGACAATCTGCCGGACAATCCACAGGCCCAGGCCGAAGCCGCTGTAGTGGCGTTGGGACACGGCGCGCTCGAAGCGGTGGAAGATGCGGGCCTGGTCCTCGGGAGCGATGCCGATGCCGTGGTCCTTCACGCACAGCCGCGCGAAGTCTCCTTCGCGGGTGACGTGGACCTCCACGGGCCGCTGCGCGCCGTACTTGAAGGCATTGGAGAGCAGGTTGGTGATGACCTGCTCCACGCGCACGCGGTCCCAGGAGCCCACCAGGGGCTCGTCCACCATGAGGCGCAGCGAGCACCGCGCACCCGCGGCATCCTCCTGGACTCGGGAGACCAGGTCCTGCGTGAGGGAGGACAGGTCCACCGGCTCGCGACGCAGGTCCAACCGTCCCGCGCGGATGCGCGACACGTCGAGCAACGTCGAGACGAGCTGATGGAGCTGCGTCATGGAGCGCAGCGTGCTCTCGACGCGGCGGTGCACGAGCGACACGGCGCCCTCGGGGTCCGTCGCGGGAGCGGCGCGCAGGAGGAACTGGAGTTGGAGTTGGACGGAGGTGATGGGCGTGCGCAGCTCATGGCTGGCGATGGAGAGGAACTCGTCACGGGCCTGGACGGCCTCGCGCAGGTCACGAGCCAGGTCTTCGGCGGCGCGTCGAGCCACGACCAGCCCCGTGACTTCCACGGCCACGGCCATGACGCCCTGGATGACTCCGCGAGCATCACGCCAGGGTTGCCAGGTGAAGTCATGGAACCGCTGCTGTCGGGAGAGCGCGGGGGTGACGTAGGGAGAGGTCGACGCCAGGGGCACTTCACGTCCGGAGAAGGGCCGCCCTTCGCGGTAGACCTCATCGAGGAGGCTCAGCATGCCCGGGTCCATGGCCGGCTGGACGTCGCGCAGGGGCTTGCCGATGGCGCCACCGTCGACATCCAGCAGGGCGCGCGCCTGGGGGTTGAGCAGCGAACAGACGTGGTCGGGACCCTGGAAGACGGCGATGGCGGCGGGAGTCTGCGTGAAGAGGGACTCCATGCGCTCGCGCTGCGCCTGGGCTTCTCCCAAGGCGGCGTGTTCGCGTTCGAGCAACCGAGAGCGCTCCAGTTCGAGCTGCCGGCGTGACGTCGCATCGCGGAACATCCACACCGCGCCAGGGTCCTCGCCGTCGCGGCCCTTGAGTGGGGCGATGCACTCCTCGATGGGCAGCTCCCCCCCGTCACGTCGCTTCAGGGCGCGGGGCCACTGGGACCAGGTCGCGAGCGGCGTCGGGGGTCGGATGGTGGGGAAGGAGCCGGACTCGGGGCGGGAGCGCAGCACCTGGGACAGCGGCGCGCCGATGGCTTCTTGTTCCGGACATTGGAGCAGTTGAGCGGCGGCGGGATTGAGGTAGCGCACGACGCCATGGGCATCCGTGGCGAGGACCGCGTCGCCAAGGCTTCTCAGCAGGCGGGCCTCCAGCGGCTCTCCGGGAGGCGCCACGGTTCCATTCGAACGCCGTCCCGCCAGGAGGGCGACGAGCCCGCCGACGGAGAGGAACAGGGCGATCTCCAGGACGGCGGTGGCGACGGGATTCGCGGAGGTATGGGAGACAACGGCGAACGAGCCCAGCAACGTGGCCACCCACGCGGGGCCGGCGCCACCGACGAGCGCGGCGACGAGGACCGCGGCGATGGAGAGGAGGACCCCCAGGGACGTCGGGAGGGGCCCCAGCAGCCACGGGACGGCCCAGGCGGCGCCCGCGCAGAGTACGGCCACGCCATGTCGGGCCCACACCGGGCGCCCGAAGGCGGACGTACTGATATGGAGAGCGTGCGCACGCATCGGACGGCGTCTCGCTTCCTGGACAAAGGCTTCACACACCGGATGACAGGAGCGGGGGGAGGCTCTCGAGCCGACAGTCTGTCGGTGCTGATCTTCACCTGGACGCGCGGTGAAAGGCAAACACGGGGGAGGCGGGGAGATCTGCTTCCGCGCCACTTGTGACAAAGCATGAACAATAAGCAGACGAGCAGGCAGCGGTGAGTGGAGGCACGAGGAGGAAGGCAGGTGTGGTTGCCGAGTGCCTCGCGTTCTGTGAAGAGGGAGACATGACGCGAGTGCGGTTCTCCGTGCACCGCACGGTAGGAGAGGCGCGGTTGCTGGCGGGAACGCTGGAAGCCGAGGGAATGTCCGTGGAGGTGCGTGGCGAGGCCCTCGTGCCACTGAGCGGAGAGATTCCGAGCGGTGAGACGTGGGTGGAGCTATGGCTGCTGCCCGGCGACGTGGAGCACGCCCAGGGCGTGGTGGCGGAGCTGAAGAAGGACGAAGAGGAAGCGTCGCGCACGGTGGAGTGCCCCGGCTGTCGCGAGGAGAACCCCGGCAACTTCGAGCTGTGCTGGAGCTGCGGGGTGGAGTTGCCGAGGGGTCTTCGGACGAGACTTCGCGCGGTGTGAGCGGCGGCGCCTGCCCGGGGAGATGAAGAGGTGCGGAGGATGGAAGCCGAGCAGCCAGCGCCGGTGGAAGACGCGCGCGAGGGGCATGTGGACAACTTGGCCAGGCCGTCGCCCAGGCGTCATCGGGGTCTGCGCGGCATGGGGGTCGTCTGCGCCGTGGCGGTCCTGCTCCACCTCATCCCGCTCCTGCTGCCCAGGAACATGCCGGAGCAGGAGCTGGCCATCGCGCGGGTGACGCAGGGGGTGGACACGCGGGTGAAGCTGCTGCTCCCGCTGCGAGCGCACCCGAAGGCGACCCCCGCCGAGCTGCGTGAAGCAGCCGAGTTGCTCCTGGCCGGAGCGCCCGCCGAGGCGCGCGAGCTGGCGCAGGAGGCGGAGCGACGCGAGCCGGCGGCGGTGGAGACGCAGTTGTTGCTCGCGCGAATCTGTGACGCGGAGCGGATGGAGCGGTGCGTCCGCACCTCGCTGGAGCGGGCCGCGCAGGTGGCACCGGGAGACCCGAGGCCGGAGGTCTTGCGAGCGGAGTTGAAGGAGAAGAGTGGAGACACGGTGGGAGCCGCGGAGGCGATGGGCGTCGCGCATGGCAAGGCGCCGGCGGACCCGCTCATCGGCTTGCGGTATGCGCGGCTCTTGAGCGCGGCCGAGCGGCCCACGGAGGCCCTGGCGGTGCTCGCGGGGTTGCAGGGGAAGGTGCCGCGAGCGCGGCTGCTGGTGGAGCAGGGGCTGGTGTTGAGCGCGGACCGGAAGGACAGCGAGGCGGTGGCGGTGTTCCGCAAGGCCACGCAGGAGGACCCGAGGCTCTCATTGGCGTACTACGAGCTGGGCCTGGCTTTGTTCCGCGTGGGGGACGTCGAGGCCGCGCAGGAAGCCTTGAGACAGGCGGACCGGCTGGACCTGTCGAGCCCCAAGTCCCTCGCGGCGCTCTGCGCGCTTCAACTTCAAGCCAGGCTCATTGACGAAGCACGACTGACGCGGATGGACCTGGAGCGACGCTTCTCGGGGCGGATGGAGCTGATCCGCCAGTCATGCAGCATCCCCTGATGCCGATACATCGAGCCGGTTGCCGAGGCTCGGTTCCTCCAGTCACGCAGCATCTCCCCTGAGCCGAGACATCGAGCGCGTCACCGAGGCTCGGCTCCCCCAGCCTTACGACATCCCCCCGAGGCGATACATCGAGCCGTCACCGAGGCTCGGTGCCTCGAATCTGACGAAGCATCCGCGCGGAGGCCTTGACCTCGGAGTCCACCGCGCCGTCGACCCGCTCGGTGCGGACGACGGCCTGGAGGTAGGCAAGCGCCTCGTCATCGCGCTGCTGCTGGAAGAGGAACTCTCCGAGCGCGAAGCGGGCACGGGTCAGCAGGATGAGGTCGTCCGCGGCGACGGAGGCGTCGATGGCATCACCGAGGGCGGACTCCGCCAGCTCGGGTTGCCCGCGAGCGAGGAGGTCTCGAGCCCGCTGGAGGTGTTCCTGGACGTTCATGGCGAGACGGGAGCGTGTGGCGAGGGGGGACGACGAGGGCTTCTCCAGGGTAAGGGTAGGCCCCATGGACGAGAAGCGCATCGCCGAGCTGGAGATCCGCTACATGCAGCAGCAGGAGACGCTGCAGGAGCTGAGCGACGTGCTCTATCAGCAGCAGCGTGTCATCGAGGCGCTGCGGGTGGAGCTGGACATCCTGAAGAAGAAGCTGGAGGCGGAGCCCGGGCTGGTGGATTCCCGGCAGCACGAGCGTCCGCCCCACTACTGAGGCCTCAGAACTTGTAGGCCAGGCGCAGGCCGATGACGGGGTCGGGGTCCAGGTAGCCCACCTCGACGCCGATGCTGGCCGCCTTTCCCTGCAGGCCGAAGCCGAAGGCCGCGTGGGCTCGGAGTGCGTCTCCCCGGTCGATGACAATCCAGGGGCCGACGAGCCCCTCCACGTAGATTTTCGCGCTGGCGATGTTGGCGCGAATGACGAGGTCCAGGGGGATGCCCACGTCATTGCCATCGGTGATGAGTGACGCGCCGAAGCGGGCGCCAACGGAGACAGGCCCCGCGATTCGGCCTTCCACACCGAGCAGGAAGCTGAAGGCCGCGCTCTGGTCAATCCAGTAGTCGGCTCCGAGACCGACACGGACCGTGGCGGCTTCCGAGCTCATGGGCGCGACGGAGAAGCCAGCCGCGAGCAGAACACCGAGCGAGGGACGAAGCAGCTTCATGCGGGAGGCTCCTCTGCCTGAGGGGGGCCACCCACTCAAGCAAGCCAGGCGGAGCGAGGCCAGTCACACGAGAGGTTCCTTCCGTCATTCCGTCGCTTTTTCCGCGCAGTGAACCAACGTCAACGGAACACCGACAGCCTCAACGGACCTGCCGTCGCTGGGCGGAATGCAGATAGCACCCCGTTCACGTGTGACGGCCCAGAGCGCCGTGCGGTGAGAGCGGCGGCATGAAGCAAGGTCCGCCGTTAGGAGGCTCCGCATGAAAGCCATTCGCTATCACGAGGTAGGGGGGCCGGAGGTCCTGCGCCTGGACGACGTGCCCGAGCCGACGCCAGGTCCCGGTGAGGTCCGCATTCGAGTGAAGGCGGCGGGAGTGAACTTCGCGGACACGGAGCGTCGTCGTGGCCTGTACGACGCGAAGTCACCGTTGCCCAGGATTCTGGGAAGCGAGGCCGCGGGAGTCGTCGACATGGTGGGGCCGGGGGCCGACGCGCAGTGGGTGGGTCGCCGGGTGGTGGCCCTCGCCCTCCAGAGCTATGCGGAGTTCGCGACAACCTCGGAGCAGGAGTTGCTGGAGCTGCCCGAACATGTCTCCTTCGAGGAAGCGGCAGGGCTTCTGGTGCAGGGGCTCACGGCCTGGCATTTGATTCACACCTCGGCCCAGCTCCGGCCCGGACAGCGAGTCCTGATTCACGCAGCGGCAGGAGGCGTCGGGCTCCTCGCGATACAGCTCGCGAAACAAACAGGAGCCACAGTGCTCGGAACCGTCTCCACGGAGGGGAAGGCCAGACTCGCGCGCGAGGCAGGAGCCGACGACGTCTTCGTCTACGGAGGAGCCAGCTCGGTGGCGGAGTGGGTTCGCAAGCTCACTGACGGAAGCGGAGTCGAGGTGGTGCTGGATTCCGTTGGAGCCAGCACCTGGGAAAGCAGCCTCGAGTCTCTCGCCCCCTTCGGTCACCTGGTGGCGTACGGAAGCGCGAGTGGACACCCGCCCCTCGTGGACGTAGAGGCGCTGTATGCAAGGTCATTGAAGATCAGTGCCTACTGGCTGCGCACGCCGCACCCACCGGCCCTGCAGCGCCGGGCGCGAGAGGCCCTGGGCCAGGCATTGGGGAAAGGGCAGCTGCGGGTGACGCTGGGACTGGTGGTGGGGCTGGGAGAGGCGGTGCGGGCGCACCAGCAGCTCGAGTCACGCGCGACGGTGGGCAAGGTGGTGCTGCGGGTGCCCTGAAAGCCAGGCGCGGGCTACCGGGCACGAAAGAGGCGCCTCGAGTCCC
>NZ_JABXEM010000389.1:0-7614 GCF_013372595.1 Myxococcus sp. AM011 | reverse complement strand
GTCCTGTCCGCCGCCCCTGTCGCCCGGAGCCCCGCCCATGTCCGCCGCCCCCTTGCTGCTCGCCTGGCTCGTGTTCGCCAGCACGCCGGCCACGCCGGCCGCCGCCCCCAAGAGCGTCTATGCCCTCGACGACGACGCCTTCGTCGCCCAGGCCCAGGCTGACTTGGAGCAGCTCGAGCGGTACACCCGCGGCCTGCGCCGCCTCCAGGACGAGGTGAAGCAGTCGCGCGCGCTCTACCTCCAGAAGCAGAGCGTGCCGTACTCGCCGGACCAGAAGCAGCAGTTGCTCACCACGTGGGCGACCTTCTTCGACTACTTCGTCTCCACGGAGGTCATCCGCCAGCGCTACTGGGACTTCGTGAAGGTGCCCTCGCTCACCCAGCCCAAGAAGCACGCGTGGGGCTTCCTGCTCACCCACGGCGCGCTCACCACGGAGCTGGCCCACGGCCTCACCTACGCGGAGCTCACCGGAGGCCGCAAGCAGTTGGAGGTCCTCCTGGACGAGCCCTCCGCCGAGTACGGCGTGCCCCCGCGCGCCTTCGCCCGCTTCAAGGACAAGGTCATCCACGTGGCCACCACCACCCAGCTCTACACGGGAGACACGTACAAGGAGCAGCTCCGCCCGCTGCTGGTGAAGGCCGGCGCGCTGGACGCCCCTCGCGTGCCCTGGGTGATGCAGGAGATGAAGCTCAACAGCGAGGTGGCCAAGGGACTGCTCGTCAAGCGCGGCCCCACGATGTTCGCCAAGGCCGCCGTCGACGTCACCCAGGACTCCACCCAGCGCGCCTTCTTCCCCGTGCAGCGCGCGGTGGCCGAGTGGATGGGTGACACCCGCGTGCACCGCACCGGCCAGCCGCTCATCTCCCGCGAGCAGGTGCTGGGCGTGCTCAAGCGGATGGAGCCCGGTGACATCATGGTGGCGCGACAGAACTGGTACCTCTCCAACATCGGCCTGCCGGGCTTCTGGCCGCACGCGGAGCTCTTCGTGGGCACCCCGCAGGAGCTGGCCGCATACTTCGACGAGGACGCGGACGTGAAGGCCTGGGTCGCCACGCTCCCGGGCAAGCCCGCTTCGTTCAGCGCGCACCTGGCCCAGGCGTTCCCCGCCAAGTGGGCTGAGTACTCCGGCAAGGACGCCCACGGCGACCCCATCCGCATCATCGAGTCCATCAGCGAGGGCGTCAGCTTCACCGGCCTGGAGCACGGCATGCGCGTGGACTACCTGGGCATCATGCGCCCCCGGCTGCCCCGCGTGGACAAGGCGCGCGCCATCCTCCGCGCCTTCACGTACCAGGGCCGCCCCTACGACTTCGACTTCGACTTCTTCTCCGACCAGACGCTGGTGTGCACGGAGCTGGTGTGGAAGTCCTACGCGCCCTCGAAGGAGACGCGTGGCCTCGCCGTGCCGCTGGTGGACGTCGTCGGCCGGCGCACGCTGCCCGCCAACGAGTTGGTGCGCCTCTTCGACACCGAGCACGGAAAAGACAACCGCCAGCTCGACTTCGTCGCCTTCCTGGACGGCCGGGAGGGCGAGGGGCTCGCGAAAGAGGCGGACGAGGCCGCTTTCCGTTACAGCTACCGCCGAGCCAAGTGGGACATCGCCCAGGAGTAGGCACGCACATGACGGAAGAAGTGGCCCAGGACATGCTGGAGCTGTCCGCCCAGCTCTTCGAGCGGATGATTTCGCAGCAACAGGCCAAGGTGCTGCGCCTGGCCCGCGAGGCCGTGCCCAACCTCACCCCCGAGGAGCTCCGCAATCCCCACGACTTCCCCGAACTCAAGGAACACCCGACTTTCGAGTACGAGGATGGAATCCTGGCGGGGTTGATTTCGGCCCAGATGGGGCTGCGCGCGGAAATCAAGGGGAGGCTGCCCTATGCACCGCCCACCTTCTGACGCTCGCCCGCCTGCCTTTGCCGTCCAGCCCGGTGTGGGTTAGTGGTTGCCGCCGTGAGCATCCCCACAGGATTCAGCCCGCCGCTGGCCCGGGAACGGTTGGTGTCGGCGCTGGCCGCGGAGCCACCGCGTCTGGACCTGGCCGCGCTGGCCATCGCGACGTTGGACAGGCCGGAGCTGGACGCGCCCGCGTGTCTGCATGTGCTGGACGTCCTGGCGTGTCGGGTCCAGGTGGAGACGGAGCGGATGACGGACAAGGGCGAGGCGCTCGCGCCCCTTCGAGCGCTGCGCCACGTGCTGTCGGACATCGAGGGCTTTCGCGGCAACGAGGACGACTACCACTCGCCGGAGAACAGCTTCCTGGACCAGGTGCTGGAGCGGAAGCTGGGCCTGCCGATAACGCTGTCCGTCGTCTATCTGGAGGTCGCGCGTCGGGCGGGCATCCCCCTGTACGGAGTGCCGTTTCCCGGACACTTCCTCGTCGCGCACGACGCGGGGGACCACAAGCTGTTGATGGACCCGTTCCACCAGGGCGACATCCTCACCGAGCACGGCTGCGAGGAGCTGCTCAAGCGCGTGGCCCCGCAGCTCAAGTTCGACCGGGCCATGCTGGCGCCGGCGCCGGTGGAGCTGATTGCCTATCGCATGTTGTCCAACCTGCGGCGGGTGTACCTGGGCCGCGAGGACCGTGAGCGCGGGCTGGCGGTGGTGGACCTGCTCCTGCTCTTGGCGCCGGACCATCCGGGAGAGCTGCGCACGCGCGCGGCGCTCTTGGCCAACCTGGGGGCTTACCGTGCGGCGCTGCGCGACGTGGAGCGGTGCCTGGAGCTGTCTCCGGAGGCGCCGGACCGCGACCGCCTGGAGCTGACGGCCCGCGAGCTGCGTGAGCGCGCCTCGCTGCTCAACTGAAAAACCCTCGTGGCCCTCGCTCGTGTCGGGGGCCCGGAGCGTCATCCATGTCCCAGACGGTGAAGCCCTGGCGGCGACTGCGCCTTGGGTTGGAGCACGACTATCAGGTGATGAAGGTCCGCGAGGACAAGTGGGCGGACCCGAGGACGGAGCAGGAGCATCCGCGCGTGCGGGTCATCTGCGCGGACTGGGTCAACGTCATCGCGGTGACGCCGGAGGACTCGTTGGTGCTGGTGCGGCAGTTCCGCTTCGGCATCGGCGCGGACACGCTGGAGCTCGCGGGAGGGCTCGTCGAGGAAGGCGAGGACCCGGCCGCGGCGGCGGCGCGCGAGCTGGAGGAGGAGACGGGCTACGTGGCGGGCCGCGTGGAGCCGCTGGGCTGGATGCATCCCAATCCCGCGCTGCAGGACAACCGCTGCTTCATCTTCCTGGCGCGGGACTGCGTGAGGGCCCATGCGGGCCGGCAGGACGAGTCCGAGGACATCGCGGTGGAGCTGCATCCGCGCGCGGACGTGCCCCGGCTCATCCTGGAGGGCCACATCACCCACTCGCTCGTGGTGGGGGCCCTCTTCCTGGAGAAGCTGCGCGAGGACGCGGCCGGGAAGCGCTAGCCGGCACTCATCTGCGCTGGCAGCCGCAGCCGCACGCGTCGAAGAAGGGCGTCTCGTCCGGAGCGCAGACGAACATGATTTGACGGCAGCCCTTCGCGTCCCTGGAGATGGAGCGGCGGCTCGAGTCCTCTGGGGAGCAGCGTGCGCGCGCGTCCTGCGCGACGAGCGTGGGCGACTCCGCCCCATCACCGTCTCCGGAGGCGGGGCTGCAGCCCGTGCTGACCATGACGGCGAGGAACCCCAGGGTGGAGTGAGTCATCCTGACGTTGAGCACCCTTGGACCTCCCCTACGGCCCCGCGCGATTGCTGGGCGCACATGGCGAGCGCTCAATCTGGACGACCGCTCCGACAAGCGGGAGCCCTGGAGGGCACGAGTTCAGGGAGAGCAGTGCTCGGGAGCACACTGACCACGTCCTGAAGCGGACA
Source organism: Myxococcus sp. AM011 (assembly GCF_013372595.1). Classification (NCBI taxonomy): domain Bacteria; kingdom Pseudomonadati; phylum Myxococcota; class Myxococcia; order Myxococcales; family Myxococcaceae; genus Myxococcus; species Myxococcus sp. AM011. Next base: position 3,772 of record NZ_JABXEM010000389.1, on the reverse strand, counting down.
CCGGGCAGCCCGCACGTGCCGCGCCTCGATGCGCGGGTATGGCGGCGGGCGGAGGCATGGCGCTCGACATCGCGGTGCGAAGCGCCTCCCCTGCGAGCCTTCCGAGGCACGGTGCGGGGAGGACGCGGGCTCCTGGCATGGGCCTCTCCCCTCCCGTTCTTGTGCGCTTGCGAAAGCGCCCTCGCTCAACCCTTCGCGCGCTCGAGAGAACGTCCTCGCTCAACCCTTCGCGCGCTCGAGAGAACGTCCTCGCTCAACCCTTCGCGCGCTCGAGAGAGCGTCCGTGCTCAACCCTTCGCGCGTTTGCGTGGACGTGGCTTGGCTGCGGCAGTCCCCTGCTTCGCCGACTCCCGCTCCCACGTCCCCGAGCGGCCTCCGGACTTGTGCTCGAGCTGCACTGCCTCCAGCACCATGCCTCGGTCCGCGCTCTTGCACATGTCATAGACGGTGAGCGCCGCCGCGCATGCGGACGTCAGCGCCTCCATCTCCACGCCCGTGCGGTCCACCGTCCGTACCGTCACGCGGACGGACAGTCCCTCCTTCACGGGCTCGAGTGTCACCTCGACTCCAGACAGGGCGATGGGATGGCACAGTGGGATGAAATCCGGGGTGCGCTTGGCGGCCATGATGCCCGCGAGCCTCGCCGCGGCGAGCACGTCCCCCTTCTCCACCTTCCCCGCGAGGATGCGCTCCCGGGTGGCGGGCAGCATGCGCAACAGCGCGGTGGCCACCGCCACGCGCTCCGTCTTCGGCTTCGCGCCGACATCCACCATCTTCACCGCGCCACCCCCTGCGCCACGGCCTGGAGCAGGTCCTCCACCACGTCGTCCGGGTCCTCCAGGCCCACGGACACGCGGATGAGGCTCTCGCGAATCCCCGCCGCCTCGCGCTCCTCGGGCGTCAGCCGGCGCGCGCTGGCGCTGGCCGCGTGCATCACCAGCGTGCACACGTCACCGAGCGACGGACCCGGACGCCCCACCTTCAGCGCCTCCAGGAAGCGCATGGCCTCGGGACGACCCGCGCCCTTGATTTCGAAGGACACCATGGGGCCGCCGTCCTTGAGCACCTCGCGAGCCACCGCGTGGTCCGGATGCGAGGGCAGCCCCGGGTAGATGACCCGCTCCAGCAGGGGCGACTCCGCGAGCCGCCGCGCCACGTGCGCCGCGTGCTCGGCGTGGGCCTTCATCCGCACCGGCAACGTGCGCAGGCCGCGCAGGGTGAGCCACGCCTCGAAGGGCCCCAGCACGTCGCCCGCAAGGATTCGAGCGGCGCGCAGCACGTCGATGCGCGAGCGAGCGCCGCTCACCGTCCCGCCCAAGGCGTCACTGTGCCCGTTGAGCCACTTGCTGGTGGACTGCACCGCGTAGTCCGCGCCCAGCTCCAGCACGCGCTGTCCCATGGGCGAAGGGAATGTCGCGTCCACCGCGAAGGCCGCGCCCACGTCCCGGCACGCCTTCGCCAGCCCGCGCAGGTCCGCCACGCGCAGCAGCGGATTGCTGATGCTCTCCGCCAGCACCAGTCGCGGCTTCAGCTCGCGGATGCGCGCCTCCGTCCCCGCGTCCGTCAGCTTCAGCGCGTGCAGCTCGACACCCAGCGCCGCGCACAGCTTCTTGTAGAGCGCGCGCGTGACGCCGTAGCCATCCGCCGGCATCACCAGCGTGTCGCCGGGCCGGAAGTCCTGGGCCTCGAAGAGCGAGCGCAGCGCGGCCATCCCACTGGCGTAGGCCACGCACGACTCAGCGCCCTCCAGCGCCGCCACCGCCTCCTCGAGCAGCGTGGTGTTGGGAGCGCTGATGCGGGCGTAGGCGTAGTCCTTGCCGTCCAGCGCGCCGTCCAAATCGTCGCTGCTGTCGAACCAGCTCACCGCCGATACGGAGATGGGGGGCGAGACGGGCACCGCCTTGCTGCCCGTCAGCCGCGTCCCCGCGTGCACCGCCAGCGTCTTCTGCTTCGTGCTCATGAGAGTCCTGTTCCGTCCCTGCTCGGCGCCCGGGGCCCGGCTCGAAAAAAGAGGCCGGCCCGCCATGGAAGACGGGCCGGCCTGGAGCATGCGTCACGCGGTGGCGGGTGGGCTACTCGCCCTCTTCAATCAGCCAGCGCTCCGCGTCGATGGCCGCCATGCAGCCGGTGCCGGCGGCGGTGATGGCCTGACGGTAGTAGCTGTCCTGCACGTCACCACAAGCGAACACGCCGGGGATGTTGGTCCGGGTGCTGCCCGGCACCGTCTTGAGGTAGCCGCCCTGGTGCGTCTCCAGGATGCCCTGGAACAGCTCCGTGTTCGGCGTGTGGCCGATGGCCACGAACAGGCCGGTGGCGTTGAGCAGCTGGCTGTCGCCCGTCTTCAGATTGCGCACCACCGCGCCCGTCATTCCCTTCGCGTTGCCGGTGACCTCCTCCACCGCCGAGTTCCACAGGAAGGAAATCTTCGGGTTGTTGAGCGCGCGGTCCTGCATCACCTTCGACGCGCGCAGCGAGTCGCGACGGTGGATGAGGGTGACGTGCTTGACGATTTTCGCCAGGTACGTGGCCTCCTCCATCGCCGTGTCACCCCCGCCCACGACGAGGACCTCCTGGTTCTTGAAGAACGCGCCGTCACAGGTGGCACACGCGGAGACGCCCCGGTTCTTGTAGGTGTCCTCGCCCTTGACGCTCAGCCACTTGGCCGTGGCGCCGGTGGAGACGATGACGGTCTCCGACAGGACACGGCCAATGCTCTCCCCTTCGATGACGAAGGGGCGCTTGCTGAAGTCCACCTTCACCACGTTCTCCATGTGGATGACCGTGCCGAAGCGCTCCGCCTGCTTCTGGAAACGGTCCATCAGCTCAGGGCCGGTGATGGCCTCCGGAAACCCCGGGTAGTTCTCCACGTCCGTGGTCACCATGAGCTGCCCGCCCGGTACGCGCTGGGGGTGCTCCAGCGTGGGCCCGCCGGCGAACACCACCGGCTCCAGGTTGGCGCGCGCGGCATAGATGGCCGCGGTGTAACCCGCAGGCCCCGAGCCGATGATGGTCACCTTGTTGATTTTCTCCTCCGCCACGGGTGGCTCCTCCCTCTATTCCGTTGAGGCCGCGAAGGTACCAGAGGCCCTCGGGCGCGTGATACGAAGCTGGCCTCATGGATGCCGAGCTCCTCAAGAAGGTTGCGCTGTTCGAGGGTTTGACCCAGGGCCAGCTCGCCAAGGTGGCGCAACTCGGTCAGACCAGGGACTACCCGGCGGGCGCCTTCCTCTTCCGCGAGGGGGAGGCCGGCCAGGAGATGTTCGTCGTCTCCCGGGGCAAGGTCCGCATCTCCAAGTCGGTGCCGGGGATAGGCGAGGAGGCGCTCGCCATCCTGGAAGCTGGCCAGTACTTCGGCGAGATGGCGATTATCGAGGACTCCCCTCGCTCGGCGGACGCCATTGCCCACATCTCCTGCTCGGTGTGGGTCATCGAGAGGTCCAAGCTGGACCAGCTCATGTTCACCGACAAGGACCTGGCGTACGTGCTCCTCTGGACGCTCGTCCGGACGCTGAGCGAACGGCTCCGCGAGACGAACGACAAGATCAAATCGTTCTTCGCCATCTCCCGCTTCTGACCCCCAGCCCGCACCGCCCGCCTCTCACCCGTCGAGAGAGGCCGTGGTGTACCGGTGTCCGTCCGCCAGCCGGGCCGCTTTCGAGCACGCCGGGATGGGTAGGCACACCGCGCCCCAGGTAGCGACAACGGGCACACGCCTTGCTCAAGCACCGTCCCGGGGAAGGTGGGCGGGATGGAGTGGAGCATGGGCGGGGCG